>NZ_JALHPM010000089.1:0-26674 GCF_022842525.1 Luteitalea sp. | reverse complement strand
CGCTCGACCCCGTTCGGCTGGCGCACGAGGACATCTGCTGGCTGGAGAGCGAGCGCGGCCGCGGCCGTCAGATTGCCGCCGGGGTCGCGCGGGCGACCGCGGAGTGGGTGCTGATTCTTCACGCCGATACGCGCCTGGCGGCCGGCTGGCGGGGGGAAGTGACCGCGGTCGCTTCCGGGGCGTCTTACCACTGGGGCTGTTTCCGCCTGCGGCTCGACAGCCCGGCGTGGCAGGCTCGGCTCATCGAGCAGGTCGTCGGCCTGCGCGTGCGGCTGTTCCGGTTGCCCTACGGCGACCAGGCGATGTTCGTGCGGCAGAGGACGCTGGAGGCGGTGGGCGGGGTCCCGCCCCTGCCGTTGATGGAAGATGTGGCGCTGGCGCGGCGACTCGGCCGGGTCGGGCCGCCGTTCAGGTCGGGCGTGGCCGCGGTGACGTCGGCCCGCCGCTGGGAGCGGGACGGCTGGTGGGGCCGCAGCGCCCGCAACGTGTGGTTGTTGACCAGGTACATGCTGGGCGTGCCGCCGGAGCGGCTGGCCGCGGCCTACGACGGAACCAAGACATGCTGATTCGCACGACGCCGACCATTCCGACCCGCGAGATCACCGACGAACGGCTCTACCTCGACCGCCGCGCCTTCCTGCGCGCGTCGGTGGGCGTGGCCGCCGGGGGTGTGGCCGGGGCGTTGCTGCCGACCGACGAGGCGTTCGCGCAAGCCGCGATCCCGAACGTGAAGAAGAGCAACCTCAGCACCACCGGGGAGAAGCTCAACGCGTTCGAGGACATCACCAGCTACAACAACTTCTACGAGTTCGGCACCGACAAGGGCGACCCGAAGGCCAACAGCGGCCGCTTCAAGCCGACGCCGTGGACCGTGAAGATCGACGGCGAGGTGGGCAAGCCCGGCGACTACACGCTCGAAGACCTGCTGAAGCGGTTCCCCCTCGAAGAGCGTGTCTACCGGTTGCGGTGCGTCGAGGCGTGGTCGATGGTCATCCCGTGGGTCGGGTTCCCGCTCGGCGACCTGCTCAAGGTGGTGGAGCCGACCTCGAAGGCGCGCTTCGTCGAGTTCACCACCGTGCAGCGTCCTGCGGAGATGCCTGGACTGCGCTACCCCGTCCTCGAGTGGCCCTATCGCGAAGGGTTGCGCCTCGACGAGGCACAGCACCCGCTGACGCTGATGGCGGTCGGCCTGTATGGCAAGACGCTGCTCAATCAGAACGGCGCGCCCCTGCGCCTCGTGGTGCCGTGGAAGTACGGCTTCAAGAGCATCAAGTCGATCGCCCGCATCCGGCTCACGGAGAAGCAGCCGCAGACGTCGTGGAACATGTCGGCGGCCCAGGAGTACGGCTTCTATTCGAACGTCAATCCGCAGGTGGATCATCCGCGGTGGAGCCAGGCCAAGGAACGCCGCATCGGCGAGTTCCTGCGTCGCGATACCTTGATGCTGAACGGCTACGCCGATCAGGTCGCGGCGCTGTACAAGGGCATGGACCTGAAGAAGAACTACTGAACGAGTCAAAATTCGAAATTCAGAATGACGGGCAACTCGTGGGTAGGGCCGGCTCTCCGAGCCGGCCGTGTCGATCATCCCAGGCCTCGCTGACGGCCCGTTCGGAGAACGGGCCCTACCCTCACGACTTGTGCCCTCCATGACCCCACGTCAGGCCAAACCGATCATCTGGGTGTTGTGTCTGGCGCCGCTGGCCTGGCTGATGTATCGCGCGGTCTTCGGCGGACTCAGCCCGAATCCCATCGACGACATCACCGACGAGACCGGGCAGTGGGCCCTGCGCCTGCTGCTCGTCAGCCTTGCCGTGACGCCGATCCGGCGGATCACCGGGTGGAGCGGCATCATCCAGTGGCGGCGGCTGCTCGGGCTGTTCGCGTTCTTCTACGTGTGCCTGCACCTGAGCACGTACGTGGTGCTCGACCAGTTCTTCGACCCGCGGGCCATCCTGGCCGACATCGCCAAGCGCCGCTACATCACGGTGGGGTTCGCCGGGTTCGTGATCCTGCTGGCGCTGGCGATCACGTCGACGACCGGCTGGATCCGGCGACTCGGTCGACGCTGGCAGCACCTGCATCGCCTGGTGTACCTGGCGGCCGTGTGCGGCGTGGTGCACTTGCTGTGGATCGTCAAGGGCGACGACCTGCGCGAGCCGGCGGCGTACGGCGGCGTGCTCGCGGTGCTGCTCGCCATCCGCGTCTACTACTGGGTCAGATAGCGGCGTGGGGTTGGTGGCGGCGTTGGGTAGGTAGCGGCGTTGGGTAGGGACCGCTCTCCGAGCGGTCCGTGATCCGGCCGGCTCGGAGAGCCGGCCCTACCCGGTGCCCGCTACCCGGTGCCCGCTACCCGGTGCCCGCTACCCGGTGCCCGGTGCCCGATTCCCGGTTTCCGATTCCCGGTTTCCGATTCCCGTGCCCGTTCGCCGTTTCCGGTCGCCGGCGCCTAGGGGCAACTGGACTGGCCGGCGGGGCAGCGCGGGAACATCGTCAACAGCTTGCGATAGACGGCCTCGGCCATTTCGTCGTAGCCGGTCTGGCTGGGATGCAGGCCGTCCGGGCCCATCTGCGCAGACACGCGTTCGCGGCTCACGGCCTGCTCGACCGCAAGGGCGTCCAGGAGGTTGTTGTACTCGGTGACCTTCTCGGGGAACGTCGCCGGCTGTCCGGTCACCTCGTCGTTGCCGTACGGACCGAACAGCGTCAGCAGCACCTGCAGGCCCTTGCTCTTGGCGTCGACGACCATGGCGCGCATGCCGCTCCGCACGCTGGACGGTGTGACGGCGTTGTTCAGGTCGTTGACGCCCTCGAGCAGCACCTCGACGTCGTGCGGCGTGAAGTAGTCCCCCGGATCGGGCGAGATCGGGAAGAAGCAGTTGGCCTGCCCGGCGGTGCAGCGGGCTGATCGCGCGATGCCTCCGGGACTGCCGTTGAAGCCGGGCACCGTAACCCACTCGCCAGGCCAGCCCGCGTTGGTGACGAGGGCATAGCTGCCGAACTGCGGCGTGTCCTCCAGGGACGACTTCATGCCGCGCGGGTACGGCCGCGCCGTCTGCGTCGACACCTTCTGCCCCGCGACGTAGAAGGTGCTCGTGCCCCACGTGAGGCTGTCGCCGAACGCCAGCACGCTGAAATACCGTGTGAAGCTCGGGGCCTTCAGGAAGCGGCCCTGCGCGGACACGGTCACGGCCACCGGACCGGCGCTGCCGAAGCCGGTCTGCGGGGTGCGCGTCGGTACGGTGAAGGTGATCGCGGCCGGGCCGATGCTGCTCGGCGTCACCGGCACGCCGCCGAACGTCACCGTGGCGGCGCCGCCGAAGTTCTCCCCGGTGATGGTCACCACCGTGCCGCCCGTCAGGCGGCCGGAGGTGGGAGTCATCCCCGTGATCTTGACGTCGGCCGGCAGTTGCGCCGGCACGGCGATCGCTCCGCTCCACGGGGTGCCGGCATTGGCGTGCCCACCGACGAACGTGCTCCAGTACATCGCGCGCTCGGCGACGAAGGTCTCGCCGCCGACGCTTTCCAGGAAGCAGGCGAACCGACGCCCCTGCAGCAGCGCGAACTTCGTGTTGGTGTCGGCGTCCGGCCCGGCCCCAGGCGTCGGCCAGATGTTCGCCCGGGCATTGGCCGCCACCGCCGCGGTGGTGGTGAAGCCGGTGCCGTCCTCGGTGACGAACGTGGCGCGCACCTGGATGCCGCTCGTGTTCGGGTTCACGAGCAGGAAGAAGCTGTCGAAGGCAACGCCGGACGCATCGTCGCCCTGCCGGCCCTCGGCAAAGGCCCACCGGGCTTCGGGCTGGCGAATGCCGGCGACGACATGCCCTTCCTTCCACGGGAACGACGGCGTGGTCGGATCGGCGGCCGAGGGCGTGCCCCAGTACATCGCGCGTTCCGCGACGATCGGGATCGTGCTCTCGAGCCGCACCGAGAAGGCCGTGGCCGGCAGGAGCAGCGCGCCCGCCGAGTCCTTCTCCTGATCGGTCCAGATGTTGAAGCGGCTGCGCGGCAGCACGGTGTACGTGCGGGTGACCGGCGCGCCCGTGTCGCGGAAGAACGTCGCGGTGACCGTGGCCGGCTGGTCGTTGTCGTTGCCCACGAGCAGGAAGGTCTCGAAGGCGATCGTCGCGTTGCCGCCGGTGAAGCCCTCTGCGAAGAACCAGGTCGTGCGTCCGTCGGTGACACCGAGGGCGTCGTGACCGCTGCGGAAGCTGTCGAAGTACATCGCGCGCTCGGCGACCACCGGTGCGCTGCTCTCGACGACGGTCGAGAAGCCCTGACCGGCCAGGTCGGCGCGGCTGCTGGGCCACAGCGTGGCGCGGTTGCCAGGCGCCACCGACACCGTCTCGGACACGCTCGTGCCGTTCCCCCGCAGGTACCGCGCCGTGACCGAGGCCGCCGTCGTGCCGGGGTTGGCGATCAGGACGAAGGTCTCGAAGACACCGGCTGCGCCCTCGGCCAGGATCCAGCGCGTGGCCGGTGCCGTGACGCCACTCGCCCCGGTGCCACCGGCGTACGGCGTGCCGGTCAGCGGAAAGAACATCGACCGCTCGACAACGATGTCGGCCGGGGTCGTGGAGCCCTGGATGGCGGCGGAGATACGGGCGGACGTGGCGCCGTTCAGACCCGGGAAGTCGCGCCGGATGTTGACCGTGAGTCGGCCCGTGCCCGGCAGGGTGAAGGTCTTCTCGAGCACCGCGCCAGGAGCGATCACCGCGTCAGGCGCGGGCAGCAGCGTGACGGTGACGCCCAGCGCGGTGGCCGACGGATTGCCGACGAGGATGTCCTCGTCGAAGGTCCCGTTGCTCGCCCCTTCGGCGAGGAACCACGTGCTGGCCGCCTGACCGAAGGCAGGCGCCACCGCGCTGCCACAGAGCAGGAGCGCGAGCACGGACCGGACGACGAAGGAACGGGGCGTCATGACACAGGCGGCCGGGAGCGCGCCGAGTCGAAACGACAAGCGTAACGCGCGAGCCGCTCGACCGCCAAATGTCTGGCGGTGACGGCCCGTTCGGAGAACGGGCCCTACCCATCGAAGCCGCCTATCCACTCAGCGGATGACGCTGCGGATGGCGCCGAACGCGATGCCGGCCATCGTGTCGTAGCCGTCCTGCGTCGGGTGGACGTTGTCGCTCCCGATCTCGACGCTGGTGCCGAAGTCCACGCGCAGGAACTGCTCTTGGCCCGCCATGGTCCGGATGGCGTCCCACATGTCCGAGCGCATGACGTGGATGCGGCCCATCAGCACCGTCGCTCCTGAGTCCCTGGCAATGCGTCCCATGTTGCGCAGCGCGGTCACCGCCGTGGGGACGTTGCCGCCCGCGTTGAGGTCGTTGAAGCCCTCGAGGATGATGACGACGTCGAACTTCTTGGCCGCCACCAGGCCGGGCATGCGGCCGAGCCCGCTGCTCGTATTGCCGGAGCAGCCATTGATGGATGCGCATTCACCCGAGTACCCCTCGTTGTCGACGTCGGCGTTGCTGCCGAACCGCGGGTCGGCGCGCAGCAAGGCTTCGAGGCCCTCGGGATACGGCGGATCCGCGAACGTGTAGATCTGCGTCGGCTGGGTCGCCGGCGGCACGGGGGGGATGCGCTCGACGAGCTGCCCTTCGGTGAAGCTGTCGCCGATCGTCATCACCCGGAACACGCGCGAGATGTTGCCCACCGTCAGCGTCTGGCCCGCTGTCGTCAAGCGGATGCGGCTCGCGGCGAGGGTGCCGAACCCGGTGGCCGCGGTGCGCAGCGGCGCCGTCGCCGTGATCGAGGTACTGCTGAACGCGGTGACCACGGCGGGAAGGCCGTCCACGGTGACCTCGGGCGTGCCCGAGAAGCCCGACCCGGTGATGGTGATCGCCTCCCCGCCACTGAGCCGCATCTGTGTCGGCGTGAACCCGCTGATGTTCACCGAGGTGGGCGGCCGCGACGGCGTCGCGATCGTGCCGGTCCACGGCGTGCCCATGTTGACGTGGCCGCTCGCGAAGTCGGTGAACAGGTACATCGCGCGTTCGGCGACGAAGGTCTCGCCGCCGGTGCTTTCGAGGAACGTCGCGAAGCGCCGGTTGGCGAGGGGCCCGAACACTGTTGGTGCGACCGCCGGCGACGGCCAGATGTTGGACCGCCCCTTGGCGGGAATCGTCACCGTGGACGTCAGGCCGCCGCCGTCCTCGGTCATGAACGTGGCCGTCACTGTGACCGGCGCCGTGCCAGGGTTGGACAGCAGGAAGAACGTGCTGTAGGGCCGGCCCGCGGCGTCTTCGCCCTCGCGACCTTCGGCGAAGGCCCACTTGGCCGCGAGCACCGGCGACCCGGCGGTCGCATGGCCCTCACGCCACGGGAACGTCGGCGTCGTCGGGTCCGCGGCCGACGGCGTGCCCCAGTACATCGCGCGCTCGGCGACGATGGGCTGCGTGGCCGAGACCGTCATGCCGAACGAGGCCGCCTTCAGGCGTGCGTCCGCGGTGCGACCTTCCTGGTCGACCCACACCGTCAGGCGCTGGTTCGGCGCCAGGGTGTAGGGCCGTGTCACCGTCTGCCCCGAATCGAGCTGGAAGGTCACGGTGGCGGTGGTGGCGCTCGCGTTGGTGTTGGCGAGCAGCAGGAAGGTCTCGAACGCCGTCTGCGCGTTGCCGCCGGTGAAGCCTTCGGCGAAGTACCAGTCCTCGCTGGTCTCGGGCACGCCGAGGGCGTCGTGGCCACTGCGCGCGAAGCCGCTGCCGGTGGGGGAGGGGTCGAAGTACATGGCCCGCTCCGCCACGATCGGCTTGCCCGCCTCGAGACTCTCGACCACGGTCGAGAACTCCGCCGATCCGAGCTGCGTCGGATAGTCGTTCTGCGGCCAGAACGTGGTGCGGCTGTTGGCCGGCAGCATGGCGTCGAAGCTGATCACGTCGCCGGTGCTCTTGAGGTACTGCACGCGGACACTCGTGGGCGTCCCGTTGGGGTTGGCCACCAGGATGAAGGTGCTGAACGCACCGCTGGCCCCCTCGGCCAGGATCCAGCGCGGCGCGGCCTGTGTGACGCCGCTCGCGTTGTGCGCGCCGACGCGCGTGCCGTCCGGGAAGTACATCGATCGTTCGACGACGATGTCGGCCGGCGTGGTGGAGTTGTTGACCACGGCCGAGACCTCGGCCGACGCCGCGCCGTTGAGGCCGGGGAACTCCTGCGCCACGCGCACCGTGAGGCGGCTGGCGGCGCCGAGCGGGAACGTCTTCGTCAGCACGGCGCCGGGGGCGATCACCGCCGACGGGTCGGGCAGGAGACGGACGGTGACCGAGAGCGCTGACGTGCCCGGGTTGGCGACGAGGATCTCCTGGTCGAGGACGGCGTTGCTGGCGCCCTCGGCCAGGAACCAGCGCGAGGCGTCCTGGGCGTGCGCGGGCAGCGAGGCCAGCAGCAGGACGCCGAGCATGGTGACGAGACCTGCGAGACGGATGGAGGAACGAGACATGTCGTGCTTACCTGACGCGGGCGTAGAGGACGATGTCGCCGCGCCGTTCGATGATGCGCCACCGTCCCGAGGCCTCGATCAGGTCGAGGGCCTCCTGGCGCTGACTGCCGTACTCGACCAGGTGCAGCACCACGTAGCGCACGCCGGCGTGGTCGAGCTCGTCGAAACTGGCAGCCCTGAAGGGAAAGTACCAGAGGATGTCGGCCCGGCGCCGATAGGACGCGGGCGTGAACCCGCTGTAGCCGTTGAGCAGCGGCTTCCAGTGGGCGGTGGACGCCAGCATGTAGTTGGCGTTGCGCGGAATGTCGATCGGGCGCCACCAGAACGGCATCTCGACCACGACGCCGTCGGGCAACCCGGCCAGCGTCGTGTAGATGGGTGACGGCGTGCCTGCCGGCACGAACGGGACGGGCCCGCGAAAGGCCTCGGCATTGACGGCGACCAGTGCAACGACCGACGCGGTTGTGGCCACCCGGGGCCAGCGGCGCGACACGGCGGCCACCCCGTACGCCGCCAGCACCGCCAGGCCGCTCAGGAACAGCACGCCGAACCGTGACGCCGCGCGCACGCCGCTCGCGAACGGCACCCCGGCATAGAAGACCGTGTAGACGGGCGTGGCCGGCCCGAACGAGAGCACGAGCCCGACGACGACCAACCCGAGCGCGATGCGCACCCGTCCATCGCGCAGGTGTTCGTGCCACAGGACCAGGCCCGCCAGCGCCAGCAGCGTGGCCACCACGCCGGGGAACAGCGAGTCCTTCGGTTCGCCCGTCTGATAGATGCCACGGGCCCAGCGCTCGTGCACGCGTGCGGGTGTCGCCAGGTACGCCGTGCCATTGGCCGACATCGCCGCGACGAGATCGAGCGACCGCACGAAACCGTGCGTGGCCTGCATCTCGCGATAGGCGCGCAGCACGGGCAGCACCGGGAGGGCCATGACCAGGGCGCCCGCGAGGCTGGCCGCGATGAGGGGCCGCCAGGGCGCCTGCCACAACTCCCGCCAGCGCACGGCCACGACGATCAGTCCACAGACGATGCCGAAGATGGCGAGGTAGCCAGACGTCAGGGCGAGGATGGCGGTGGCGACGCCGACCAGCAGCCCGTGCCAGAGGCGACGCGCGTCAGGCCGGCACAGGCCGTCGAGTCCCACCAGCAGCAACGGCAGGCCATAGGCGTGAATGGCCTGGATGTGTCCCATGCTCACGAGCGAGTGCGCGTTGAACGCGAACAGGCTCCCGGCGACGAGCGAGGCACCGAAGTGCCCCGTCCAGCGCCAGGCGAGCCACTGCATCGCCCAGGCCGACAGCAGATAGCCCAGGAGCAGCGAGAGGTTGTAGGTGAGTTCCGGACTCGCGCCGAGGGCGCGCACCGGCACCGACAGCAGGCCCGGCACGATGACGGGATCCGAGAAGGCGACCGTGTTGCGCTCGGGATGGAAGATGTTGCCCGAGAGCACCTGCGACGGCGCGGTCACCAGCGCATGGGCCACCCAGGCCAGGGCCCACGTGTTGAGCACCGTGTCCTTGTTGTCGTTGCGGCTGAGGGTGCCCGGCGCCGACGCCAGCGGCCACGTGTGCAGCACGGCCAGCGCGGCGCAGAGGAGCAGCGCAGCGAGGGCTCGTGCGCCCACGTGGCGGGAAGCGTCGATCACGGATGCGTATGGTAAGTCGAGAATTGGGTAGGGCCGGCTCTCGGAGAGCCGGCCCTACCCGTCTCACGGGCCCTACCCACTACGGGTTGCGCGGGCACCCCTGGCCCGGCTTGTCGTTGCGGGCGTCGCACGGCTGCAGCGGGAACTCGCGGGCGAGTTTCTCGAAGATCAGCTGCGCCATGCGGTCGTAGCCCGTCTGCGTCGGGAAGTTGCCCGACGTCTGGACGTCGAACAGCGACTGCCGGTAGATCTCGACGTTGAGCGACCGGTCTTCCGTCACAGCCCAGAGCGCGTCACCCAGCGCCTTGATCTGACCGCTGTCGAGCCCGCCGACCGAGACGTTCTCGAACTTGGTCATGATGATCACGATCTTCCGGTCGCGCGCGCGGGCCACCATGTCGCGGTAGACGAAGCCCACACTGGCCGGCGCCACGCCGGCGCGGATGTCGTTGACGCCTTCGACGAAGACGACCGTGTCGAACGTGTTGGCGCTGTCGGCATTGGCCGTGGCATCGGCGAGCGACGGGAAGCGGGCCACGCCGGCGGTGCCGGTGCACAGCCCACCGGTGGCGGAGGCACACTCACCGACCACGCCGCCGTTGGTCACGCTGACGTACTGCCCGAACTGCAGGACTGTCGTGCCCGTGGACACCCCGGTCGCGGGGTTGAGCAGGCCCTTCTGGTAGTTCTGGAGCGACGTCTGCAGGCGCGCCGGCCATGGCGTGGCTGCACGTCCGCCGGCGACCGACCCGAAGACGTAGTCGTCGCCGAAGGCGAGCACGTTGAGCTTGAACGTGTAGCCGTTGGCCAACGTGGTCGCCGTCGTGTCCGGATTCAGCACCCGTACCGTCGTCGGTCCCGCTGTCTGGTAGCCGTTGGAGAAGTCACGCGCCGGGGTCTTCGCGGTAATGGTGGTGCCATCGGGCGAGACGACGACGTCGGTGGCCTGGTCGACATCGGCCAGCCGGGTGTTGGCGTTGCGGTCGGCCGTCCAGGCGGGGTTGTCGAAGAACACCCGCGCGCCCTGCTGGAAGCCGGCGCCCGTGATCGTGATGGTCTGACCGCCGCCCATGCGCCCGCTCGACGGCGAGACGCTGGCGATGGCGAAGGCCGGCGCGACCGGCGGCGTGGCGATGGTGCCGGTCCAGGGCGTGCCATTGTTGACGTGGCCGGCCAGGAACGCCGCGCCCGAGTACACGGCGCGCTCGGCGACGAACGGCGTGCCCGCGGTGGCGGCGCAGGCCGGGTCGGCACTGCCGACGGCCTCGAGGAAGGTGGCGAAGCGCTGGCCCGACAACTCGGCATAGCTCTGCGCCCAGATGTTGGTGCGCGAGTTCGGCGCCACGCAGATCGTGCGGACGATGCCCGTGCCGTCTTCACGCACGAAGGTGGCCTGCACCTGCACGGGGACGGTGTTGGGATTGGCGAGCAGGAAGAACGTGTCGTAGCGCGTCGCGGCCGCGCCGAAGGTGCCCTGCTGGCCCTCGGCGAAGGCCCAGCGGGCCTGCCCGGACGGCACGCCGGCCGTGGCATGGCCTTCGGTCCACGGGAAGGTCGGCGAGGTCGCGTCGGCGGCCGACGGTGTGCCCCAGTACATGGCGCGCTCGGCGACGATCGGCTGGGTCGCGGTCACGCGGACGCCGAAGGCGGCGGCCCGCAGACGCTGATCGAAGTCGCGGCCTTCCTGGTCGACCCACACCGTGAAGCGCTGCCGCGGCCCGAGCGTGTAGGAGCGGCTGACGACGGCGCCGCTGTCGAGCAGGTAGTCGACGGTGGCGACGGTCTCGGTGGCGTTGGTGTTGGCCAGCAGCAGGTACGTTTCGAAGGCCGTCGTGGCGTTGCCGCCGGTGAAGCCTTCGGCGAACAGCCAGGTCGTGCTGGGGCTGGTCACGCCGAGCGCGTCGTGGCCGCTGCGGAACGCATCGAAGTACATCGCGCGTTCGGCGATGACGGCGTTGCCGCCCGTCAGCGACTCGATCTGGGTGGAGAAGTCGGCGGTGGCCAGCGCGGCATGCTCGCCGCGCGGGTAGAAGGTCAGGCGCGCGTTGGCCGGGGCCTCCTGCGTCGTCACGAACGACTGGCCCGTCCCGGTCAGGTACGTGGCCCGGACCATCGTCGGCGTCGGGTTGGGGTTGGCCACCAGCACGAAGGTCTCGAAGACGCCGCCGGAGCCCTCGGCGAGCGTCCAGGTCGACGAGAGCCCGGCCTGCGTGACGCCGCTGGCGTTGTGCGAGCCCGGCTGCGCCGCGCCCTGGAAGTACATCGTCCGCTCGACGACCACGTCGGCCGGCGTCGTGCCGTCGCTCGCGAGGACGGCGCTGACCCGGGCTGAGGCGCTGCCGTTCAACTGGAAGTCGGCGCCGAGGCGCACCGTCAGCCGCGCGGTGGCGGCCAGCGGGAAGGTCCTGGTGAGGGTCGGCGCGATCGCATCGGCCTGCGGCAGCAGCGTGACCGTGACGGTGACGGGCTGCGCGCTCGGATTGCCGACGAGGATCTCCTGCGCAAAGGTCGCGTTGTTGGCGCCTTCGGCCAGGAACCAGGTGGACGCCCCTTGCGCGGTCACGTGAGAGGCGGTGGCGACGAGTGCGAGGGCCGCCAGGGCCGCTCCACGAATCCAGGACATGCGAATACCTCCAGCGCCGCGCGGGTCCGGCCATCGGTGCCCGGCGAGCCCCGCGATTATAGGAGAAATACGGAGAAAAGGCTGCGCGTTCCGATTTACGTCGAGCTTAATCACGGCCGTAGCGACGGGCACACTCGAGGTTGCTCGCCGCGATCACGCTTCTGTGGCTGGCTCGACAGAAGTGTCAGTCGAGGCCGTTGTGCGGCTCGCCGTGGGCGGTTCTCGACGCGCGATCGGCCGGCCGTTATTGGGCGAATGAGACGGCAAGGGGGTTGCACTGCCGAGGTCCGGTATGTGGTCGCTCCCCAGGATGTCTCGTGCCCGTCACTTCGGCTCCCACCTGCTGGCGTCGGCCGCGGTGCTGGCACTTGGCTCGACCGAGAGTCGGGCGGCGACGCTCAGGGCGCGGACCGACGCCCAGGAGATCGCGGCGGCCGACCGCATCGTGCGTGGTCGGGTCGAGTCGGTCCGCTCGGAGCGACGGGCGGGCAGCGGCGTCATCGAGACCATCGCGCGCCTGCGGGTCATCGACGACTACGCCGGTGGATCCGATCGGGTGATCGACGTCCGTGAACTCGGCGGCACGGTGGGCGACACGACCCTGCACATTCCCGGCGCGGCGCAGTTCCTCGTCGGCGACGACATCGTGGCGCTCGTCGAGCAGACCTCCAGTGGCTGGCGCCCCTCGGCGATGAGCCGCTCCGTGTACGGCGTCCGCGAGACGGCGGCTGGTCCCGAGTTGCTGCGGCAGCAGACGGGCGAGCTCGTGGTCGGGCCGGCGGGTCCGTCGCGGCGCTCGCTCGCCGGCTTCACCGAGGCGGTGCGCGCTGTGCGTGGGCGTGGGCCGGTGCGCCTGTCGAATCCAGACGCCGCCGGACCTGTGGCCGACGCGCCCGGCACCGCGACGCCGATCGTCGAGTCCTTCAAGCTGCTGGGCAACATGCGCTGGCATGAGGCCGACACCGGCACGCCCGTGCTCTGGTATCTCAACACCGTGACCGCGTCGCCGCTGGATTCGGGGAGCGGCGAGAGCGAGATCACGCAGGCGCTGAGCGGCTGGACGAATCCGTCTGGCGCCTCCATCGTGCTTTCCTACGGCGGCACGCGGCTCGTGGCCGCGGCGCAGACCCTGAACTGCGGCGCCGTGCCCGGCGGCGGGTTGATCACCTACGAGGATCCCGACAACGACATCACCACCAGCGGGGTCATCGCCATCGGCGGCGCCTGCTCGAGCGGCGTCACCCGCACCGTCAACGGGACCGCGTTCTCGAAGATCACCTACGGCTTCGTCATCTTCACCACGAGGGCCGAGATGCCGCAGTTGTCGCAGTCGCTGTTTCTCGGGCGCGTCGCCGAGCACGAGGTCGGCCACGCCATCGGCCTCGGCCACACGCAGACCGACGGCACGGTGGCGAGCGCGACGAGCAACATCATGTATCCGTCGTGCTGTGGGTCGTCGACGCCCGTGCCTCCCGCCATCGGCCCCGACGATCTCGCCGGTCTGCAGTTCATCTATCCGGTCGAAGGCGGCGGATCCGGCGCATGCACCTACGACGTGACGCCCACCTCGCGTGCGGTCACGAGCGGCGGCGGCGCCGTGCTGCCCTTCACGGTGAACACGGGCAGTGCCTGCACGTGGTCGATCACGGGGGGCGCGTCCTGGCTCACCCTCGGTGGTCCCGCCACGCGGACCGGATCCGGCACCGTGAGCTTCACGGCTGCGGCCAACAGCGGCACGGCGCGCAGCGCCGCGATCACCATCGCCACGCGGGCCGTCACGGTGCAGCAGGACGCGGCGCCGGCCTCCCGGCCCCTCGACTCCGACAACGACGGTCTGCCTGATGCGTGGGAACTGCAGGCCGGGTTGAATCCGGCCTCCGCGTCCGGGGCCGACGGCGCCACCGGCGATCCGGACGGCGACGGACTCACCAATCTGCAGGAGTACCTGGCGCACCTGCATCCGGTGGGGCGCGTGCAGCGCTATCTCGCCGAGGGCGTCCAGAGCGACTTCTTCTCGACGCGCCTCGCGCTGCTCAATCCGAGCACGACCACGACGGCCAACATTCAGGTCCGGTTCGCCGGTCCGCCCGATGCCACGGGGGCCGTCGCCACTCGCGAGCACTGGGTCACGCTGGCGCCGCGCCGTCGCGCCACCGTCGACGCGGGCACCGTCGCCGGAGTCGTGGGATCGTTTGCCACCACCATCGAAGCCAACTCCCTCGTCGTCGCCGATCGCACGGTGTCCTGGGACGGCACGGGCTACGGCAGCCACGCGGAGTCGGCCACCGAGGCGCCGCGTACCACGTGGTACTTCGCCGAAGGCGCCACGATGGGGGGCTTCAACACGTTCTACCTGCTGCTGAATCCGGGAACGAGCCCGGCCGACGTGACGCTGACCTACCTGCGCGCGGGGCGAGCGCCACGGACCAAGACCTACGTCGTGCCCGCGGGCGCGCGACAGACCGTGTGGGTGGACACCGAGCGCTGGACCGACGGCGATTCGCTCGAGGCCGCCGAGGTGTCGGCCCGCATCGATGCGACGGCGCCGATCATCGCCGAACGCGCCATGTACCTCGATCGCAACGGCCAGGTCTTCACGGCCGGCCACGACAGCGTCGCCCTGCCGGCGCCGGCGGCGCGCTGGTTGCTCGCCGAAGGCGCCACCGGCGCGTACTTCGATCTCTTCATCCTGCTCGCCAACCCGTCCTCGCAGGCGGCCGACGTGCGGCTCCGCTTCCTGCTCGGCGACGGCACGGTCATCGAGCATCGCGAGACGGTGCCGGCCCAGGCGCGCGGCACGGTGTGGGTCGACGCCCTCGGCCTCGACGCCGCGCTGATCGCGCAGAATCCGGACTACGCCCGGCTGGCCAACGCGGCGGTGTCGACCGACGTCGTCGTGGACAACGGGGTCGGCATCCTCGTCGAGCGGTCGATGTGGTGGCCCGGAGACTCGACGACGTGGAGCGAGGCGCACAACAGCGGCGGCGTCACGGCGTCGGCCACGCGCTGGGCCCTGGCCGAAGGCGAGGTCGGCGGCACGCGCAACACGAAGACGTACGTGCTCGTCAGCAACCCGACCTCGAGCACGGCGACCATCACCGTCACCATGATCTCGGAGACGCAGGCGCCGGAGAGCCAGACCTACACCGTCGCTCCGAACAGCCGCTTCAACATCGCCCTGGGCGAGACCGGGTTCTTCCCCACCGCCGTCGGTCGTCGCGTTGGTCTGCTGGTCGAAAGCACGGGCGTGCCCGTCGTGGTCGAACGCGCGATGTACGCCGATGCGGGTGGGCAGGCGTGGGCCGCCGGCACCAATGCCGTCGCCACGAAGCTGCCGTAGGGGCGTCACGCGTCACGCGTCGACCTGAAGGTCGACGCCTACAGTCGTCCGCGGAGCGGTCGCGCCCCCTCAGCGCCTCGCCACAGCCGTCGCTGAAGCTGCCGGCCCCGGAAATCGTAGCTGCCGGCCCCGGAAATCGTAGCTGCCGGACTTGTCCGGCAGTCTGCGACACCCTGATCATCACTGACCGTCGGACGAAGTCCGACGGCTACACCTCACCCGCGCTACACCTCACCCGCGCGGCGCCTCACCCCCGTGAGACGAGGCCGCGGGCCAGCGTCAGCAGCATGTCGATCGCCACGTCGTTGTGGCCGCCCTGCGGCACGATGATGTCGGCGTAGCGCTTGCTCGGCTCGACGAACTCCAGGTGCATCGGCTTGACGGTGCCGAGGTACTGGTCGATCACCGACGGCACCGTGCGGCCGCGCTCGCTGATGTCGCGCTGCAGGCGCCGGATGAACCGCGTGTCGTCGTCGGCATCGACGAAGACCTTGACGTCCATCAGCGCGCGCAGGGCGGCATCGGCAAAGATCAGGATGCCCTCGACGATGATGGCGGCACGCGGCTGGATGATGTCGCGGGCCTCGAGGCGGTTGTGGCGCGCGAAGTCGTACTGCGGGGCGTGCACGACGTGGCCGGCGCGCAGCGCCTTGACGTGCTCGACCATCATTTCGGTCTCGAGCGAGTCCGGGTGATCGTAGTTGAGGGCCGCGCGCTCCTCGAGGCGGAGGTCGCTGCGGTCCCGGTAGTAGCGGTCGTGCTCGAGCACCGACACCTGGTCGTCGCCGAGCGACGACGTCAGGCGTCGCACCACCGTGGTCTTGCCCGACCCCGAGCCCCCTGCAATCCCGATGATGACGGGAGCCGTTCGCGTATCGCTCATGCGAGGGATCGTACCCAGAAATGCAGAACACCGCGTACACGCTGCCGCGCCGGCCCCGTACCGCCGCGGGGACCCGGCCACCCCCGCCTCGCGAGGAGCGCGTCAGCCATCACGCGTTGACCAGTGGCGTGTGCGCACTCGTCCTGGCGCTGGCCGCCCCCGCGCAGGCGACCTGGTCGATCGTTGCCGTCGATCCGCGCACGCGTGAGGTCGGCAGTGCGGGAGCCTCCTGCACGCCATACGTCGCGGGGATCGTCGCGCTCGTGCCCGGGCACGGCGTGATCGTCGCGCAGGCCAGGTCCAACGCGGCGGCGCGACGGCGAGGCGCCGAGTTGCTTCGACGTGGCGGGGCACCCGGCGCGACGGTGGCTGCCATCAGTCATCCCTCGTTCGACGCGCGCTTCGAGGAGCAGCAGTACGGCGTGGCGTCCCTCGACTTCTTCGAGCGACCGTCGGCATTCACCGGGACCAGCACACAGGCGGCGGCCGGCCAGCGACTGGCGCCCGGCGTGGCCGTGCAGGGCAATATGCTCACGGGACTGGACGTGCTCACGGCGACCATGCGCGCGTTCCAGCAGGCCGCGGGGCGCCCGCTCGCGAAGCGGTTGCTGCGGGCGCTCGAGGCCGGCGCGGCGACAGGCGGCGACCGTCGCTGCGGCGCGCAGACCGCGCAATCGGCGTACCTGGTCGTGGCGCGCCCCGGCAACGCGCCGGGCCGGCCGGCCGTCTCGCATGTGATCGCCGCACAGCGCAAGGGCGGCCCCAATCCGGTCCACCTGCTGCGACGGGTCGTCCTGAACGATTGACCTCTGCGGCCCCGCGTGGGACGCGAACACGCGTGAGCGCCTGCGGGCGCGGGTGCGCGACCCGCGTGGCGCTGCCGACGTTCTCGGTGCCGTCAAGGACCACGCGTGGCCCTGCAAAGCGTGAGGCGAGTGTCCCCATGCTTTGGCCATACCGAACTCGTTTCGCAACGAGTTCGAGTGGCACCGCCGGGGCCTCGCAGCCCCGACCTGACGTGCCCCGCGCGTCATTCTGAACGTTGAAGTGCGGAGGCTCGGAGCCGGCCCGCTGCGGAGCGTGGCGGGGGCGGGCCCGCGCGGAGCGTGGCGGTGAGCGCCCCGCGCTTCATTCTGAATCTTGAATGCTGAATTGCTAGTGGAACCGCTCCTGCCCGGTCCGCATGCGGTCGGTCAGTTCGGTGCAGAACGTGTGCAGGTCGGCGGGCGAGAAGGCGAGGCGCGCGAGGACGTCGCCCTCGATCGGGCCGTCGATCTCGGCGATCAGCGGACCGAAGCCGGCGAGCTTGGCGATGCCGTTGGAGAGGTGCACGACGTCGCAGATGGTGCTCTGGGCCGCCGACGGCGAGTGGTGATGCGTGATCGCGGCAGCGACGCGCTCCGAGAGCCCCCAGTGCCGGGCCACGTAGCCCCCCAGCTCGCCGTGATCCATGCCGAGCACCTGACGCTCGGCGTCGATGCGCGACAGCACGCCACCGGTCCAGGCCTGCCGCAGCGCCGTCAGCGTCGCGTCGTCCATGGCCTCGTCCAGGACGATCTTGCCGACGTCGTGGAGCAGGGACGCGGTGACGGTCTCGGGCGGGATGGGGGAGCGCGAGCGGCGGGTGACGATTTCGGTGGCGAGCGCGCACGCGACGGCGTGCTGCCAGAGGCGCCCGGGCTGGAGGTCGAAGGCGGGCAGCGGCCGCAGCAGTTTCGGGCGAACGCCCTCGGCGATGGCCAGCGAGAGCGCCGTGCCGACCCCGATGCGCATGAGCGCCTCGCGGATGGTGTTGACCGACGGCAGGTGGGCCGTCCAGGCCGAGTTGGCGAAGCGCAGCACGCGGGCCGTCAGCGCCAGGTCGAGGCGGACGGCTTCTTCGACGTCGCGAATCATCCACTCGGTCTGGCTGAGCAGACTGACCAGCCGGGTGGCGGTGGCGGGGAGCGGTTCGAGCGCGTCGGCCTGCCGAAGCAGGCGCTCACGCGTGAGTGGGGCAGGCGAGCGAGGGTCTGGGGCCACCATCGTGTTGATGATATCGGCGGATGGGCTCCATTTCTGCAGTCGGGGTGTTCAAAAGGTGGCCACGATGGCGGCGGCGGCCACCGTGTCCGCGCGGGTGAACCCCGGCACCGGTTCGTTGCGGTAGTTGATCTCGTGCGACAGCTTCAGCGCGAGCATGGCGTTGAGGGCTGCCTGCAGGGCCGCGACGTGGGTGAGGCGCCAGTCGCTGGTCCGATCCACGTCGGTTTTCAGGGAGGCATCGTTGGAGAAGCGGTTGCGCCGGCTGAACTCCCAGCGGTGTCGCAATCCCATGTCGAAGGTGCCGACATAGCGCCCGCGCCCCACCGTCCGATCCTCGCCGATGTATCCGAAGCCCGAGTCGAACGACAGCTGCTGAGGCTGCCCCTGGACGATGATGGCGGTGACCCCGGCGGCGCCGTCGACGCTGTTGTCGATACCGGCGAAGGTGTTGCGCAGGTAGGTGCCGCGCGCGAACAGTTCGGCGCGGTCGCCGATCTTGCGCGCCCCGCGCACCTGGCTCGTGAGACGACGGGCGCGCACGGTGCCGTCGGTGCGCGTGCGCAGGAAATTGACGCGGGCTTCGAGCCTCCACAGCCCGGGGGAGAGGATGGCCTCGGCACCGGTCCCGATGGTCGTGGTACTGGCGGTGCCCCCGGTCGAGACGTAGGACAGCTCCGCCTTGCCCTTCAGCAGTTCGGGCGTCTTCGCCGGCGCCGCGGCGGGTCTGGCCGTGGCCACCACCGGTGGGGCCGGGGCGGCAGGCGGATCGAGTACGGGCGAGACGATCGCGGACGCCGGCAACATGGCGACATCCACCACCGCCGGCAGGGGCGGCGCGACGAGCGGCGCCGGACCCTGCAGCAGGGCCAGGAGGATCCAGACAGGTTCGAGCATGGGCGTGACGCGGAAGCGGACGATCTTCCGTGCGTCAGTGTACCCCGTGGGATGCCCACCTTTTGGTAGCTCAGCCGCGGCCACTCCGGCGGCGGTCCTGCCCGATCGGCCACGAATTCTGCCTGCTCGGGGAATTCTGGCGCCAGCTTGACGCGCACTTCGTCATACTGCCGGCGCTGAAAGTGGACGTGTCTCCGGCCGGGTGACCGGTCGTGCCCAGATCACGATCAAGAGGACAAAGATGCCGCACAAGCCCATCAAGTACGTCGAGAAGGGGTTGACCTACGTCGCCAAGGGCGCGTGGGTGGTGTTCGACGCGCTGAACTCCATCAACCGGAACCCCGGCTTCGTGCCGAAGTGGTCGGACAAGCCGCTCCAGAAGTCCTGGGAGAAGGTCAAGCCGCCCCTGGGCTGGCCGCGCGAGACCGACTCGCTCTGCCCGACCTGCGTGCGCGAGGCGCGGCAGGAGATTCTCGACGGCAAGCGGGACGTGTCCGTGCTGCTCAACGAGAAGGTCGGCGAGATCAAGGCGACCATCATCGAGCGCGACGGCAAGATCCTGATGGTCAAGGACTGCCCGATCCACGGCCACTTCGAGGACGTGATGGCCATGGACCCGGCCTTCTTCAAGCACCTCGAGGACTCGTACCCGGGCAGCGACATCCGCGCCCACAACGACGAGACCCTGCACAACCACGGCAGCAGCACCATCAAGTACGGTCGCGGCGCGGTGCTGACGATCGACCTGACCAACCGCTGCAACATGATGTGCGACCCGTGCTTCATGGACGCCAATCAGGTCGGCTTCGTCCACGAACTGAGCTGGGAAGACATCAAGACGCTGCTCGACAACGCCATCACCATCAAGCCGCGCCGCCAGATGTCGGTGCAGTTCTCCGGTGGTGAGCCGACGCTGTCGCCGTACTTCCTCGACGCGGTCCGTTACGCCAAGAAGGTCGGCTACAACTCGGTGCAGGCGGCCACCAACGGCATCGAGTTCGCCAAGAGCCCCGAGTTCGCCCGTGCGGCGGCCGAGGCCGGCCTCCGCTATGCCTATCTCCAGTTCGATGGCATCGGCAACGCGGCCAACTCGCACCGCCTGGTCGGCAACCTGTTCGACGTCAAGCTGCGGGCCATCGAGAACCTCTGGGCCAACGGCGTCGACATCGTCCCCGTGACGACCATCGTCAACGGTGTCAACAACGAGCAGGTGGGGCGCATCATCAAGTTCGCCCTCGACAACCCGCGCAAGATCAGCTTCCTGTCGTTCCAGCCGGTGTCGTTCACCGGTCGCGACGAGGAGGTGACCGACGAGCGCCGCGCGGCGCAGCGCTACACGCTGTCGCACCTGGCGCACGACGTGAAGAACCAGGTGCAGATCGGCGAGCCGACGCGTGACTGGTTCCCGATCTCGTTCATGGGCACCTTCACCGACTGGGCCGACCTCGTGAAGGGGCCGCAGCAGGAGTGGGGCAACCTCGCGTGCGGCTGCCACCCCAACTGCGGTGTCGGCATGGCCGTGATGGTCGACAAGGAAACGAAGGAGGCCGTTCCGGTCACCGCGTTCCTGCACGGCCAGCAGCTCGCCAAGGACCTGCAGCGCGTCAACGACGCGGCCCGGGGCAAGCGGATGTCCCTGTGGGGCATGTCGCTCGCGCTTGCGAAGAACTACGACCCGTTCATGGCGCCGACGCACTTCAAGCTCATGGACCTGATCAAGAAGTTCGACAAGACCTTCGGCGCCACGGGCAAGAACTACGGCCGCGTCGATGGCCAGCGCACGCTCGAGGACGTCGAGAAGCGCCGGCAGGACCGCTGGAACTTCCTGTTCATCGCCGGCATGTGGTTCCAGGACCTGTTCAACTACGACTTCCGCCGTACCGAGCGCTGCATCATCCCGTACGCGACGCAGCAGGGCGAGATCAGCTTCTGCGCGTACAACACGGGCATCGGCTGGCGGAACATCATCGAGAAGATGCACATGACGGCCACCCTCACCAAGTGGTACGAGGAGCACGGCCGTCACGAGATCTTCGCCGGTGGCAAGAAGGTCAACCTCGGCACCGCCGAGCACACCCTGGTGCTCGACGCCGACGCCGTGTCGGCGGCGCGCCAGACCGATCTCGAGGACGCCGGCGTGGCCAAGACGGCGCGCGAAGAGAAGCTGCGGGCGCGTGACGAGATGAAGAAGAAGGCCGAGAACGACCGCATGGCGGCGCTCTACCGCCAGCACGTGCTCAAGGAGCCGGCCCCCGAGATGGCCACGGGTCTGCAGATCCAGGGCCTGAAGAAGACGGCACCCAAGCCGGAGCCGACGGTGAACTGAGCGGGAAGTGCAGAAGTTCAGAATTTCAGGAATTGCGGAGTGTCACGTCGCGACCTGTTCGCCCCGTGGCCGTGCGACTGAAATGATGAATGTCTGAAATTCTGCAAGTGGTTCGCGACACGGGCGCGGGGAGCTTCGGCTCCTCGCGCCCGTTGTCGTTGAAGCCACGCCACCATGCCCCTCCCGTGCCCATCCGTCGTGTGACACTTGCAGGATGAGGTCCCTGGCGCGGCGCGGGAGCGGGGATGCGCGGCTCCGCGCTGTGCTCGTTGTGCTCGTGGGGCTTGGCCTGGTCGCTGGTCCGCAGGCCGAGGAGCCGCCTCGGCTGCGGGACGTGCTGGCGCGCGCCGGCGAGGCGGCCGAGCAGTTCGGCGTCGCCCTGCAGGGAGTGGTCGCCCGCGAGACCTACCGGCAGACCGTCCGGCCCTGGACTGGCCAGCCGTTCGAGGCGCAGGTCGACGGCCCGGTCCTCGAGACGCGACGGCTCGTCTCATCGCTCCTCCTCGTGCACGACGCCGCGACGCCCTGGCAACTGCACCGCGACGTCGTCACCGTGGACGACGTGCCGGTGGCGGACCGGCAGGATCGCCTGTCGGCGTTGTTCGCCGGACGGAGCGGCGATCCCCGGCAGCGCCTGCGCGAGATCACCGAGGAGAGCGCCCGCTACAACCTCGGCCACGTCACGCGCACCATCAACATCCCGACCTTCCCGCTGCTGGTGATGCATCCCACGCACCGCGAGCGGTTCCGCTTCAGCGATGGCGGCCGCTCGCGCGAGGCCGAGGTCGACGTGCGCCGCGTCGCGTTCCGGGAGAAGGGGCGGCCCCGGCTCGTGCGCGGTGAGCGCGGGCGTGACGTCGAGTTGCGCGGCCTGCTGGTGATCGACGAACGCACCGGCGAACTCGTCCGCGCCACCGTGACGCCACACGCCGGCCTCTTGCGGTCCGCGCTCGAGGTGTCGTTCGCGCGCGTCGCGGGCCTGTCCCGTCGCGTGCCGGTCCGCCTGCGGGAGTGGTACTGGGTCGACGATGTCCCGGAGCGCGACCGCTACGTCGAGGGCGACGCCACCTACGACGAGTTCCGCCGCTACACCACGGAGGTCAGCGCGCCGGTCGTCAGGTGAGCAGACTCATGCGGGTCATGCGGACATGCGGGCATGTCGAAGGCCGAAGCCCGGTGACCGGAGCCCGGTGACCGGTGACCGCGGAGCCGGGTGCCCGATCCCCGTCATAGCGCGCACATGTCAGGGAACACGGATTGATTCCGCCCGAGGGCCAACGCATCATGGCCGCTCCCCGGCGCCCTCGTGAATGCGCGGCCGGGAGGAGGAAGTTGCACATGTCCGGTCCGCTCGCCATCGGTAGTCTCGCCCCTGATTTCGACGCCCTCACGACCGACGGGCCCATCCGGTTCCACGACTGGCTGGGCGATGCCTGGGGCGTGCTCTTCTCGCACCCCAAGGACTTCACCCCGGTCTGCACGACGGAACTCGGCACCGTGGCGAAACTCAAGCCCGAGTTCGACAAGCGTGGCGTCAAGGTGATCGGCCTCAGCGTGGACCCGATCGACAGGCACGCCGCCTGGGCGCAGGACATCGCCGAGACGCAGGGGACGGCGCCGAACTTCCCGATGATCGGCGACCCGGATCTGACGGTCTCCAAGCTCTACGGCATGCTCCCGGCCGATGCCGGCGAGTCGTGCGAGGGCCGCACCGCGGTCGACAACCAGACCGTGCGCAACGTCTACATCATCGGTCCCGACAAGAAGGTCAAGCTGCTGCTCTGCTATCCGATGACGGCGGGCCGCAACTTCGACGAGATTCTTCGCGTCATCGACTCGCTGCAACTCACCGCCGCCCATCGCGTGGCCACGCCAGCGGACTGGAAGCCGGGCGAGGAGGTCATCATCGTGACGGCGGTGTCCGACGAGGAAGCCAAGGGGATCTACCCCAACGGCTGGCGTGCGGAGAAGCCGTACCTGCGCTACGTGCCCCAGCCGGGCACCTAGGAGGGCGGCAGCCGGGTGTAGTCTCTTCGGCATCATGATTCGACGGCTCGGAATGGTGGTGGTCGGTCTGCTGGCCGTTGCGGTCGGCGCCGAGGCGCAGGTGGCATCGTCTCCGGCACCGCCGCCGGCCACCCTGGCCGGCCATGCGCTGGTGTGGCATGACGAGTTCGACCGGGAGGGCCTGCCCGACCCGACCAGGTGGAGCTACGACGTCGGCGGCCACGGCTGGGGCAACCAGGAGCCGCAGTTCTACACGGCGGGGCGCCGCGAGAACGCCAGGGTCGAAGGCGGCCATCTGATCATCGAGGCGCGTCGGGACGCCTGGGAAGGGGCGCCGTACACCTCGGCCCGCCTCGTCACGCGAGGCAAGGGCGACTGGACGTACGGTCGTCTCGAGATTCGCGCCCGGCTGCCGCGCGGCCGCGGGTCGTGGCCGGCCATCTGGATGCTGGCGACGACGTCCGGAGCCATGAAGTGGCCCGATGACGGCGAGATCGACATCATGGAGCACGTGGGGTTCGACCACGGCACCGTCCATGCGTCGGTCCACACGAAGGCCTATCACCACAGCATCGGCACGCAGAAGACCGCGAAGGTCACCGTTGCCGACGCGTCGGAGGCCTTCCACGTGTATTCGGTGGACTGGGATCGGGATCGCGTCGCCGTCGCGGTCGACGGTCGGACGTACTTCACGTTCGCGCGCGAGTCGGGTGACACGCGCGTGTGGCCGTTCGCCGGGCCGTTCCACCTGCTGCTCAACGTGGCGGTTGGCGGTGCCTGGGGCGGCCAGCAGGGGATCGACGAATCCAGCCTGCCGTACCGCATGACGGTGGACTACGTCCGCGTCTACCAGAAACTGCCGTAGCGCGTGGGTCAGGTCTCGAGCGGTCCGATGCGCTCGAGCCACAGCACGGGACGTTGCGCCGCGCGTGACGCCGCGACATCCACCGCGAACTGCGCCACCCAGTCGTTGAGCATGTCCGGGTCCACCAGCATCTGCTGCACCCGCCACACCGCGGCCCCCGGCGTCGCCTCGACGTGCGTGTGCTTCGTGTTGCGGGCTTCCGGGTCGAAGCGCAGGGCCTCGTGCTCGACGAGATACGTCGCCAGTTGCTCACGCAACAGGGCAGCCGTGGCCGCATCCGATGGGGCCTCGATCGCCGTCGGCGTGTCGAGGCCTGCCAGCAGACCCTCCATGTCGCCGCGCCACCACGCCTTGAGGGCGTCGAAGACGCGCGTCCGGATCGCAGCGGTGAAGGCCCGCCCATCCGCCGTGATGTCGTAGGGGACGACGGTCGGGCGCATGTCGAGGCCGGTGCGGCCGCTGCCCGCCAGCGGGACGTAGGCCGGGTCCCGCATGCGTTCCCACTCGTCGGCGAGACTGGCGTCGACGCCGCGCACCATCGTCTTCAGGTACCACTCCACCTCGACGACCTCGGCGGTCTTCGACCCGTCGGGGACCGTCTGGCTCAGCACCTTGTAGACGTTGTTCAGGTGGCGCAGCAGCAGCCCCTCGGACCGTTCGAGGTCGTACTCGAGGATGTACTCGGCGAACGACTTCCACGTCTCGAACATCTCGCGCGCAATCGACTTGGGCCGGATGTTCTCCTCGCCCACCCACGGGTGGCGGTCGGCGAACGCATTGAAGGTGTCGTAGACGAAATCGCGCAGCGGCTTCGGGTACTCGAGCCGATCAAGTTCCTCCATGCGCTGCTCGTACTCCATGCCGTCGGCCTTCATCTGGGCCACGGCCCGGTCCTTGAGGCGGTCGAGCTGCTTGCGCAGGATCACCTCGGGATTCTCCAGGATCGACTCGACGAGGGTGAGCACGTCGAGGGCGTACGTCGGCGCCTCGACGTCGAGCAGCGGCAGCGTCTCGAGCAGGTACAGCGACAGCGCCTGGTTCATCGAGAAGTCGTCCTGCAGATCGACGTTGACACGGACGCGGCTACCGTCCGGCGTCCGCGGCACGATCTCGACGATGCCGCGTGTGACCAGCGCGCGGAACAACTGCCAGCCGCGTCGACGGTGCACCGCGCGCGCCGCCTCGGGTTCGTGTGCGTCACGAATCAGCTGGCGCATGGCGCCGGCGCCATCGCCGCGCCGACCGAGCACGTTGAGCAGCATGCCGTGCGTCACCTGGAAACGTGACTGCAGCGGCTCGGCCGGGGCGCTGATCAGCCGCGTCAGCGTGTTCTGGTCCCAGTGGACGTAGTTGTGCTCGGGCGGCTTCCGCTTCACGACCTTCTTGCCGTCGCGCGCCGCCTTCTCGCTGAGCCTGAGGTTGTCGATGACGTGCTCGGGCGCCTGCACCACCACGAAGCCGACATCGTCGTAGCCCTTGCGGCCGGCGCGGCCGGCAATCTGATGGAAGTCGCGGGCGGTGAGGTGGGCGGTCTTCTGGCCGTCGTACTTGCAGAGGCGCGTGAAGACCACCGTCCGGATCGGCACGTTGATGCCGGCCCCGAGCGTGTCGGTGCCGCAGATCACCTTCAGCAGTCCGAGTTGCGCCAGCTGCTCGACGAGCACGCGGTACTTCGGCAGGAGTCCGGCGTGGTGCAGGCCGATCCCCTGGCGCAGCCACTTGCGGACGTCGGCGCCATACGGACTCGAGAAGTCGAACGTCGCGATGCGGTCGGCGATCTCGGCCTTCTGCTCGCGCGAGCAGATCTTGAGGCTGGTGAAGTCCTGCGCGCTGCTGGCGGCATCCGCCTGCGTGAAGTGGACGACGTAGGCGGGCGTCTTCCCTTCGTCGACGAGGCGCTCGATGGTGTGGGGGAGCGGCACCTCGGCGTAGTCGAACTCGAGCGGCACCGGGCGGATGGCGGACTTGATCGTCACCGTCGGGCGACCGTTGAGGTCGGTCAGGGCGCGTTCGAACGTGGTGGTGTCCCCGAGCGTCGCCGACATCAGCAGGAAGCGCGCCTGGGGCAGCGTCAGCAGCGGCACCTGCCAGGCGACGCCGCGATCCCGGTCCGAGTAGTAGTGGAACTCGTCCATCACCACGTGGTGCACGTCGGCGGCGGCCCCCTCGCGCAAGGCCATGTTGGCGAGGATTTCGGCGGTGCAGCAGAGAATCGGCGCCTCTCGATTGACGGTGGCGTCGCCGGTCGAGAGGCCGACGCACTCGGGGCCGAACTCGCGGCACAGATCCATCCAGCGCTCGTTGACGAGCGCCTTGATCGGGCAAGTGTAGACAGCGCGCTCACCGCGCGCCAGCGCCGCGAACAGCAGGGCGGACGCGACCAGCGACTTGCCCGAGCCCGTCGGGGTGTTGAGGATGACGTTCTGGCCGTCGAGCAGCGCGAGAATCGCCTCCTCCTGCGCGGGGTAGAGCGCCAGGTGCCTGCCCGACGTGTAGTCGAGGAAGCGATCGAGGAGCGTCTCGGTCGAGACGTCAGCGTGACGGGGGAGGAGGTCACCGAGCGAGGCGGGCACGCACCATTGTCTCGCGCGGCGGCGCGCGCCGCGAGGACGC
>NZ_JALHPM010000088.1:0-27044 GCF_022842525.1 Luteitalea sp. | reverse complement strand
GGTCTGCGGCTGGCCGGGCAGCGTCGATAGCGGCTGCGCCACCGGACCGGCGACCGGCGCCGCACCCGCGGGCGGTGCCGCAGCGGCGGGCTCGGTCGCGATCAGCGGCGGCGCGCCCGTCAGGCCCAGGTTCTGCTGGCTGCCGATGTAGATCGGATCCAGGTTCTCCTGTGTCACCTCCGACGAACGCACCAGGCGCGGCGTCATCAGGAAGACGATGTCGGTCTGGTTGATCTGGTCGACCGTGTTGCCGAAGATGCGCCGCAGGAACGGCGTGCGCAGCAGACCGGGGAATCCGCTCAGCGCCCGCCGCTGGTCTTCGCGCAGCAGCCCCGCCAGCATCAGCGACTCCCCTTCGCGCATCCGGATCACGGTCGTGACGCGACGCGTCCCGAACGTCGGCAGGCTCTGCCCGGCGATGTCGATGTTGGCGCCGAGCGTGCTGCTCTCCACCTCGAGCTCGCTGACGATTTCGCCTTCCAGCGTCACCCGGGGCTTGTTCATCTTCACCTTGATGCCCACGGTGCGGTAGTTGAACGAGTTGATCGGCACCGTCTGCAGCCCGCCGCCGCCGAACCCGCCGAACGTCGTGCTGGGCACCGGGATCTCGTCACCGAGATCGAGCTGGATGACCTGTCCTTCGGTGCCCCGCAGCTGTGGCTTGCCGATGATCTTGTTGTTGTTGTCGCTGGCCAGGAAGTTGACGACGGCCTGCGGCACCGTGAGATAGAAATCGGCCGCGCTGATGCCGCGCGTGATCGTGTTGAGGTTGAAGGGGCCGGGCGTCGTACCGCCTTCGCCGGAGCTCGGCGGTGCCTCCGGCGAGAAGATGGCGCCCACGGAGTACTGCGACAGGTTCAGGCCGACTTCCTTGGCCCGCGCCCGGTTGACCTCGATGATCTCGACGTCGACCACGATCTCGGCGCGCGGCTTGTCGTTGTTGCGGACCACCTGATCGATGATGTTCATCACCCGATCGGAGGCCCGCACCGTCAGGCTGTTCTGGGTCTTGTTGGCCAGCACGCGCGGCTGCACGGGCAGGCCCGGCAGCTGCAGAATCTGCTGCACCGTCTGCACCAGTTCGGTGGCATCGGCGTGCGACAGGTAGAACGTGCGGATGACCTGTTCCTCGTACGCGGCCCGCTTGGGCGGCGTGTCGGGAATGATCATGATGGTGCGGGGATTGACCACCTTGTAGAAGGTGCCGGCCGCCGTCATGACCTGGGTGAGCGCCTCTTCGAGGGCCAGTCCCGTGAGGTCCACCGAGACCTGTGCGGGCCGGAATGTCGACTCGAACAGGACGTTGATGCCGGTGGCCTTGCCGATGAAGGTCAGCACGTCGCTCGATGCCGCCTGGGAGAACTTGATCTCGAGGGGATCGCGCGAGGCGGGATTCAACAGCGGTGGTGCCGATCGCTGCCGCGCCGTTTCGCGCATGGCCTCGATCGCCGGCCGCGGCCGCGCCGCTTCGGCGCGCTCCCGCAATTCCTTGTCGATCTCGGCGGCCCGCAACATCGAGTTGCGGTTCGACGGGTCGTACTCGTACACCTTCCGGTACTCGACGACGGCCAGTTCGAGGTCGCCCTTCTCGTCGGCCTCGCGGGCTGCCTTGAGATGGGCCAGTGAGGCAGTGCTCATCGCCTGCTGCAGGGCCCCCTTGTAGTCGGTCCGGTCGGGATGCTCCTGCAGCGCTTCGCGGAAGTTCGCCACCGCGATGTCCCAGTCGCCGCGCAACCAGGCGTCGCGACCGCGGTTGTAGGCGCCCGACGTCGCGCACGCCGCTGCCCCGAGGCACACCACCCCCAGGAGGGCCACCGAGCCCACCCACCGGACCATTCGCATTCGCCTGCGCACCCGTGATCCCACGTTCACCCGTTTGCTCGCCTAGCCCGTCATCCGCACGGTCTGTCGCCCGCGTCCGTCGGCATACTCGATCTGCAGCGATTCCTCGCCGATGGACACGATACGCCAGCGCCCGTCGACAATCTCGCCCGCGCGGCCATAGTAGACGTTCTTGCCGTCACTGAGGACGGCCACCTTCCCGACATCCTGCCGCGACACCACGCCGATGAACTTCACCGTAATCGGCGGCGGCGGGGGCGGACCGGCCGGCACCACCGGGCCGACGGGGACCACCGGCGTCGGCACCACCGGCGCCGCCGGACGAGCCGGTCCAGGCGTCCCCTGCCCGGCGGACGCCGACGGACCCGACCGGAACGGATCACGGCCACCCTCCTCGGGCGCCGGACGATCCTCGTCCAGACGATCGAGTCCGACGCCGCGGACCAGCACCTGGTCTGGAGAGGCCGCAGCACCTCGACGGGCGGGTGGCTGGGCGCGCCGGGCCGCGGCCGGTGCGGCCGGCGTCCCTGACGACCCGAACTGCCACCAGCCGACCGCCGCGAGCACGACGACCAGGCCGATGAGCACCGGCAGTTGCCGGCGCGAGTCAGCGGCCATCGGGGACCCTGTGATAGGTCGAGAGGGTCACGGCGGCCTCGAGCGGGTCCTGCGGATTCTCGCCCTGCACCACGGCGACCTGACGCACCACGACGAAATCCGGCCCGGTCTCGAGCCTGTAGAGGAACTGCCGCAGATCGCGGTAGCTCCCGAACACGCTCATCGTCATGGTCGTGCGCGCGAGCACGCCGTCGTTCTCCGGCGCATCGAGGGCAAAGGACCGCCGGTCGTAGGAGAGGTTGGATTCCCGGGCCAGTTGCGCCAGCCGCACCAGGGTGACCTGACGCGCTGCCGGCTGGGTGGCCGGAAGAATCTGCGTGTAGAAGCGCTGCAGGTCGGTGACCGCCTGCACGCTGCCGGCAGAGGTCTGACGCGCCTCGGCGAGGTCCCGCGTGGCGGTGGACACGGCCAGCGACGCCGCCGTGGCGCGCTGCGTCAGCGCATGCACCCGCGCGCGGATGGGCCCGACGACCATCGCCAGACCGACGAAGTTGACCAGGGCCAGCAACCCGAGCACCGAGACGAGCAGACGACGGTCCGCGAGGATGCGCGCAGTCGGCACCATCTCAGCGTCCCTCCGACGCAGAGGGCGACCCGGTGGCCGCGGGCGGGCCCGCCTCGGCAGCCGCGGGCGGCCTCTGCGGTGCGCCCGGCCCCAGGTACTGCCCTTCGCAGACGATGCTGTAGGTGCCGTCCTCGAGGACCTGCTCTTCCACCGACCGCAGATTCACGAACGCCCCTGCTCCTTCGAGCCGATCCAGGAACTGGCCCACCGGCTCCACGCGGGTCGTGTTGACCGTCAGGCGCACCAGCAACGTGCCCCGGTCGAACGACGGCGTCACCGCCTGCAGCCGGACATCGGCCGGGATGGTGCGCTCGATGACGTTGAACAGCGCCGTCCAGGAGAACGTCCGCCCGTCGATCACCGTGTTGGCCTCGAGCGTGGCCTTGACCGTCGAGTCCAGCAGCCGCGGGTCCATGCGCCCGCGCACCTGCTGGGCCTCGCGTCGCAACGTGGCACTGCGCGCTTCGTCTTGCGCGATGCGCGCCGAGAGGTCGCGCTGCTGCCCGCTCAGGGCGACGAACTGCCAGACCGTGAAGACGGTCAGCACGGCCAGGACGATGGCCATGGCGGCCAGCGCCGCCTGGACGGCCCGCTCGTTGTAGAACGGCCTGGTGGCGAGATTGCCCCGGAGCATCACGCGACACCATCCCTGAGGAGCATGCCGGTCGGCGCCGCAATCTGCCCGACCAGCGTCTCGGAGACGGTCACGCGGTCGCTCACGTCGGCGATGCCGGTCAGCGACAGCGGCACCACCGGCGCCTCGAACAGCGTGCCCAGGTTCCGGGACAGGCCTTCCCGATCCGGCACATCGGGTCCGGCCACGAGCAGCACGCGGGCGAACCCCTGCCCATTCAGGCGGTCTTCGTAGAACATCCGCGTCTGATGCACGACGTCGGCGACGGGTTCGGTCGCGTCGCTCTGGCGTGTCCGGAAGAAGATGAGCGCTCCGTCGCGCACCAGCGCGATGGAGGCATAGCTCGCGGTGACGTGCACCAGCAGGCTGTCACCGGGCAGTCCTGGACCCGCGGTGCCGCCGAGCAGCGCCAGATTGACCACGTTGAACGTCGCCAGGTCGACGGCCCCCGGTTGCAGGCCCGCGGCCGTACACACGCCCTCGTACTCCTGCACGATGTCGCGACGCATCGCCGTCACGACCATCGTCGTGCTCCCCTCGTGCTGACCGCCGCGCGACCACGCCACCTGCGCATCCTCGACCGGGAACGGCACCGTCTTGCGCAACTGCAGGCGGATCAACTGCTCCAGGTCGCGGGCACTCGGCGGAATCTGGTCGAACGGCAGCAGCGACACCTTGGCCGCCGTATCGGGAATCACCAGCGCGACGTGGCGCGGCCGGCCGCCGACCTGCTCGACGAGCTCGCGCAGCGCGCGCACCACGACATCACGCTGCAGCACGTTGTGGGAGGTCAGCGATGGGACGACGGCGCCGGGTGGCAGCGGCGCCGACGCCACGGCGCGGACCACCGGCGACGGGGCCGCGCGGTCGACGAGGACCGCGGTCACGCGCAGCGCGTCGATGTGGAGCCCCAATGTGGGCGGGGGCGTCTGGAGCCAGGCAGGAAGCGGCGACATGCTCAGTCGACGAAGGTGACCTTGTTGATCTCGCGCAACGTGGTCTCCCCCGAGAGCACGCGGGACACGGCAGATTCCCGCAGGAACCGCATCCCCTCGTCGCGCACCGCGCGCTTGATCTCGGAGTTGGGCGCTCGCGCGAGAATCATGTCACGGATGGTGTCGGAGAGGTCGAGCAGTTCGCAGATGGCCATCCGGCCGCGATACCCCGATCCGTTGCATTCGAGGCAGCCCGCTCCCTCGTAGAACGTGTGGGTGTGAGCCAGGCCCGGATCCATGGCCGCCTCGATCAACTGGGCCTCGGTCACCTCTGCCGGCTTCTTGCAGTCCTCGCAGATCTTGCGCACGAGGCGCTGGGCCAGCACGCAATTGAGCGCCGAGACGAACTGGTAGGCCTCGACGCCCATGTTGAGGAAGCGGCCCAGCACGTCGAGGACGTTGTTGGCGTGCACCGTGGTGAACACCAGGTGGCCCGTCAGGGCCGAGTTGATGGCGATCTGCGCCGTTTCCGCGTCGCGGATTTCGCCAACCATGATCTTGTCGGGGTCGTGCCGCAGGATGCTGCGCAGCCCGCGCGCGAAGGTCAGCCCCTTCTTCTCGTTGATGGGAATCTGCACGATGCCCTTCAACTGGTACTCGACCGGATCCTCGATGGTGATGATCTTGTCCTCGGGCGACTTGATCTCCGACAACGCCGCGTAGAGCGTCGTGGTCTTGCCCGACCCGGTCGGCCCGGTGACCAGCACCATGCCGTACGGCTCGCGGATGTACTTGCGGAACCGCCGCAGTTCCTCCTCGGGAAAGCCGAGGATGTCGAGCCGCAGTTCGCGGAACTGCTCGCTGATCGATTCCTTGTCCAGGATGCGGATGACGGCGTCCTCGCCGTGGGCACTCGGCATCACCGACACACGGAAGTCGATCGTCTTGCCGCGCATGCGCAGCTTGAACCGGCCGTCCTGCGGCACGCGCTTCTCGGCGATGTCCAGTTCGGCCATGACCTTGATGCGCGAGATGATCGGCCCGGCGAACCGCTTGTCGATCGGGCGCATCGCCGGCTGCAGCACGCCGTCGACCCGGTACTTCACCACCACCGCGTCGTCCTGCGTCTCGATGTGGATGTCGCTGGCCCGCCGCTGCAGGGCCGCGAAGACCGTCGAGTCGATCAGCTTGATGATCGGGCTGATGTCGCTGGTCAGCTTCTCGACCGACAGCGACTCCTCGCCGGTGTCGTCTTCCTTGAGCAACTGCAGCTGGAAGCTCTCGGTGGCATCCTCGAGCACCCGCTGGCTGCTCTCGGACTTCTTCAGCATCGCCTGGATGGCCGACGCCGGCCCCACGGTGACCTTGAGGCGCGTGCCGAGCAGTTGCTGCAGCTCGTCGATCATCAGCAGGTCGGTCGGGTCCGACACGACGATGACGAGCACGTCGCCATCGCGCCGATGCGGCACGAAGCCGTAGCGCAACATCACGTCGGCCGGAATCGATCGGAAGAGCTCGTTGTCGAGATGGAACGCGTCCATGTCGACGAACTCGAGCCGATAGCGCTCGGCGAGGCGGCGTGCCTGCTCGCGCTCCTGCGCCGGTGTCGTCCGCTGCCCGTCGGGCGTCGGCAACTCGGGCAACGGCAACGCCGACGGGTCGGGTGACGGTGGAGTGGTCAGGGTGCTCACGAACGCGATGCCTCCGCGGCGGCCAGGCGCTTCAACTCAGGGCCGACGACAACTGGAAGACCGGCAGGTACAGGGCGATGAGCAGCGCCGCGATGACGACACCCATCACCACGAGGAGGACCGGCTCGATCAGGAGCAGGAACCGGCTGAGTTTCGTCTCGATGTCCTCGTCGTAGAAGTCGGCGATGGCGTTGAGCATGTCCTGCAGCGCGCCCGTGGCCTCTCCGACCTCGACCATCTTCACTGAGACGTCGGGGAACTCTCCCTTGGCGGCCATGGCCGCCGACAGGGGCTGCCCCTCGCGGACCTGCCGGGTGATGTCGGCCATCTGGGCCGCGATGTGCCGATTCGACACCGAGCGGCTGGCCACGTCGAGCGCGGTCACGAGCGGGATGCCGCCGCCGAGCAGCGTGCCGAGCGTGCGGGCCAGCTGCGAGGTCGAGAACTGCCGGGCAATCATCCCGAGCCCCGGCAGGCGCAGGATCAGGCGATCGAGCCGCTGCCGGTGCGCGGGCTGCCGCAGCGCCCAGCGCGCCCCGAACACCAGGCCCACGAGTCCCAGCAGCAGCCAGACGATCTGGCTGCGGATGGCATCGGACACCGCGACGATCGCCCGGGTCGCCAGCGGGAGTTCGGCATCGAAGCCCTTGTAGAACTCGTTGAACTCCGGCACGACCCGCACCACGATGATGGCGACCACGGCCAGCGACAGCAGCGTCAGGACGGCCGGATAGACCAGGGCCGAGACGACCCGGCGCTGCACCCCGCTGATCACCTGCACGTAGGCCACGTAGCGCCGCAGGACCTGCTCGAGGCTGCCACTGCGCTCCCCGGCCATCAGCGACGCGGTGTAGATGGGCGTCACGTGGCGCGGATGGGCCTCGAACGCGTCCGACAGCGCCGTGCCCGACCGCACCTTCTCGTAGACGTCGTCCAGCAACCCCTTGAAGACGGGGTTGGGGACGTTGCGCCGGAGGATCTCCAGCGATTGCACCAGCGGCATGCCGGCCTTGAGGAGCGTCGCGAGTTCCTGGTTGAAGACGAGAAACTCGTGCTGCTTGATGCGCCCACCGCGCGACCGCGTCAGACCACCGAGCCCGCCCCGCGCGGCCCGGACGTCGAGGACGTACAGCCCCTTGTCCTCGAGTTCACGTCTGAGGGCGGCCTCGCTCTCGGCGGCATAGGTGCCTTCGGAGACCTGCCCTGTCGCGGTGGCGAGCCGACACCGGAACTCCATGAGTCAGGAGACCCCTGCCAGGCTGAGCACCTGCCGCACGTAGGCCTGCGTCTCGCGGAACGGCGGCACGCCACCGAAACGCTGCACGGCCCCTGCGCCGGCGTTGTAGGCCGCGACCGCGAGGCGCACATCGAATCGGTCCAGCAGCGTGCGCAGATGGCGCACGCCCGCGTCGATGTTGGCGGCCGGATCGTAGGGGTTGCGGACCTGGAGGTCGCGAGCGGTGGCGGGCATCAATTGCATCAGGCCCATGGCGCCCTTCCTCGACCGGGCGCGCGCCTGGAAGCGTGATTCCACTGTGATCACCGCATGCACCAGTCGCGGATCGACCTTGTGTCGCGAGGCCGCCGCTTCGATCATCGGCAGGTAGGGGCGGCTGTCGGCGCCGGCGATCTCGGCCAGGGTCAGGGGCCGCGCCGCCGGTGGGCGCGCGAGGGCCACGGGGTCGAGGTCGTCAGGATCGGGATACGGCACCTCGTCCGGGAGCACGTCCCGGATGAGCGCGACGTTGCACTCGAGGTCGCCGCCGCCTCGCAACGCGAGCACGGCCGTCTCGCCATCGATCCGCACGCTGCGCACGGACACGGTGCGACCCGACGTCAGGGTCACGAGTTCGGCCGCCACGCGCGACGGCACCAGGAGCGTCAGCCCCAGCAGTACCACGGCAGCGAATGGACGGAGAAGCACGGACGCCAGTGTAGCAGGGGGCAACGATGCCCTGTGCGGGGAGGGCCCGCTCTCCGAGCGGGCCGTCGGCGCAAGGCGTGGGTGAGGCGACGGCCGGCTCGGAGAGCCGGCCCTACCCCGCCACGCCTACTTCGGCTCGATGAAGGCGTGGAAGACGCGAATCCCGAGTTCGCGCGGGTCGGTCGACTGGGCGGCCGGCGTCTGCGCCGGCACGAACGCCTGGTTCACCTCGATGGTGAGGTCGACGTTCTCCGCGTCCCCGAACTGGGCGGCCGTGATGGCAATCCGGCGGATGACTTCCTCGTTGAGCACCAGCGGATAGGTATCGAGCACCTGGTCGCCGATGCGCACGGTGACGGTCTGCCCGGGCACGAGGTCGGGCCGGCCGTCGAAGTGCAGGAAGAAGGTGGCGTCGCGGCGCGGATTGCGGAGCGCGAGCGTGGCCGTCTTCCTGGTCCACTGCCATTCGACCTGCGCGTTCTCGGCAGCGACCTCGGCGTTGTGCCAGCCGTCCTTGAACTGGACGAAGACGTTGTCGGAGGCCGGCAGCAGTTCGATCGTGCCCGCCTTGTAGGCCCGCTGCCCGTCGTTCTCGCCGCCGAGCGGCAGGCGCGCGCCGGTTTCCGGGTCGTACAAGCCGACGCGGACCGTCGTCTGTCCCATGTAGGGGTACTGCGGCACGAACATGGTCCGCGAGTACTCCACGCGCTGCCCCGGCTTCCACGCCTTCGTCGGGGTGGGCGGGAAGTGGTCGTCGGTCCACATCAGCTGGTCGTCCGAGTCCAGGAAGTGGACCAGTACGCGGTATTCCTTGTCGAAGGCCGGCGCATTGGCCGCCACGACGAAGCGATAGGTCAGATCCAGCGGGCTCCCGAGCGGCGCCTTCGCCCGACTGGACGAGAACGTCGCGGTCGCGACGGGCGGCTGATCGTCGACCTTCTTCTTGCATCCGCCCACGGCCGACAGGGCCAGGGCCACGACAACACAGGCGGCAATGGGTTTCACGCCGGAAGACTCCTCGAAGCAAAGGGGTGGCCGCGACCGGACGTCGCAGCAAAACACGCTAGGGTAAACCGTTGCGGCTCGGGGAGCAACATGCTAGAGTCCGCACGATTTCATGGGAGACGCCCTCGGACTCATCGAAACCCGTGGCCTCATCGGCGCCATCGAAGCAGCAGACGCGATGGTGAAGGCCGCGAACGTCCAGTTGATCGCCAAGGAATACATCGGGGCCGGGTACGTCACGGTGATGGCCCGCGGTGATGTCGGCGCCATCAAGGCCGCCACCGACGCCGGCGCCGCCGCCGCCCGCCGGGTCGGCGAACTCATCTCGGTGCACGTCATCCCCCGCCCGCACGCCGAAGTCGAACGGATTCTCCCGAAGCCCGGCCCCGTTCAGGCCGGCAAGTAGCGCTTTCCGGCTCCGCGCGCCCCGCCTCGTCCGGCGGACCGCGCCTGCTCCTGTCGCATGGCCGACGCTCCAGCTGCCAAGCCGTCCTCCGACCGGGACCTCGCCTCCATCGCCGAGGCCCGTCGCCTCGCGCGCGCGGCTCGCGTCGCCCAGGCTCAGCTCGCCGAGCTTCCCCAGGACCGCATCGACGCCATCGTCGACGCCATGGCCGCGGCCGTGACGCCGCAGGTCGAGGCCTTGGCGCGGATGGCCGTGGACGAGACCGGCTTTGGCGTCTACGCCGACAAGATCACGAAGAACCGCTTCGCCGCCGAGCGGGTGTACGAGTTCATCCGGCCGATGCGGACCGTGGGCGTGCTCCGCCGCGACGAGGCCAGGAAGATCATCGAGATCGCCGAGCCGTTCGGCGTCGTGGCGGCGATCGTGCCGTCCACCAACCCGACCTCCACGGCGATCTACAAGATCCTGATTGCGCTCAAGGCCCGCTGCGCGATCGTCATCAGCCCCCACCCGTCGGCCGCCGGTTGCATCAGTCGCACGGCCGAGATCATGGCCGCCGCCGCGGCCCAGGCCGGCGCCCCCGCGGGCGTGATCGGCTGGATGACCACCGTCACGCTCGAGGGCACGCAGGAACTGATGCGGCAGCGCGAGGTGGCGGTCATCCTCGCCACCGGCGGCCTCGGCCTGGTGCGCGCCGCCTACTCGGCCGGCAAGCCCGCCTACGGCGTCGGCCCGGGCAATGCGCCCTGCTATGTGCACCAGACGGCCGACGTCGCCAAGGCCGCGCGCGACATCCTGCTCGGCAAGTCGTTCGACAACGGTCTGCTCTGCTCGTCGCCGAACTCGATCGTGGCTGACCGCGCCATCGACGGCGCCCTCAGGGCGGCGCTGACCGCCAACGGCGGCCACTTCCTCTCTTCCGCCGACGCGCAGGCGCTGGCCGCGGTCCTGGTGACGCCGCAGCGCCTGCCCAACCCCACACTGGTGGGCAAGACCGCCCTCGAGATTGCGCGCATCGTCGGCCTGTCGGTGCCGCCGGGGACTCGGGCCCTGATTGCCGAACTCTCGGGCGTCGGCCGCGAGCATCCCCTGTCCATCGAGAAGCTCTGCCCGGTGCTGTCCTACTTCGTCGTCGACGACTGGCGGGCCGGATGCGAGCGCTGCAAGGAGATTCTCCGTTACGGCGGCATGGGTCACACGATGTCGGTGCACGCCACCGACGACCAGGTCATCCTCGAGTTCGGCCTGCACAAGCCGGCGTTTCGCATCGTGGTCAACACGCCGACCACGCATGGGTCGGTCGGCCTGACGACCGGGCTCGATCCGGCCCTGACGCTCGGCTGCGGCGGCTACGGCGGCAACATCACGTCCGACAACATCTCGCCGATGCACCTGCTCAACATCAAGCGGGTGGCCTATGAACTGCGGCCGGCCTCGGCGCCAGCGGCCCCGTCGCCCGTGCAGGGATCTCCCATGTCCGACACCGGCTCCAGTCTCAGGCCCGCCGTCCCCGAACGCGTCCGAACCCTCGACGCCGCCACGCTGTCCAGCCGCATCGACGGCTTCCTGGCGAGTCGGGGGATCATGACGGACACGGCGGTCGTGGTGGGTAGGGACGGCTCTCCGAGCCGTCGGTCGTCGTCTCCCGCTGACGGCCCGCTCGGAGAGCGGGCCCTACCCGCGCCGCCGCCTGGCCCTCCTCCGCCGCTCGAGGTGGAGAACACTGGCCCGGCGGTCGATTTCGTGTGTGAAGACGATGTGCGGCAGGCCCTCAAGGCGGGGCGGCGCATCCGTCTGGCTCCCCGCGCCATCGTGACGCCCGCCGCCCGCGAACTGGGCGACACGCATGCCGTCTTCGTCGGCGACCCGAGCGGCCAGGACGTGACTCGGCTGTCTTGACCCGGCTCCCCGCGGGGTGCTACCTTCCGCGGGTCCGCCGAACGGCTGGATTTCAGTCCAAGTATTTGGATCCTGTCCGGTCAATCCGGACCCCAACTTCGTTCGCAGGTTTCGGCCTGCAGGGAACACCTGACCGGCTCTGCCCTCCCGGCACGAGCCACCCGCCGGTCAGCTGCACATCGGGTGCGGCCGGTCTGGCAGGGGAGCGCCCAGATGCGACGAACGTTCGGGCTGCCTGTTGCAGTCCTCCTCTTGACGGCGGCATGCAGCCGCCACCCCGCCCCGCAGGTTGCGGTGGTGCCGACCCCTGCCGCGCCCACCGCGGCGGCCGTCGTCGCGCCCACGCCCGCGGTGCTGGTCGACCCGACCGCGACGTTGATCGCGGAAGCGGATCGGCTCTTCACGCTTGGTGAGACCGAGTTGTCGCTCGGCCACCTCGAACAGGCCCGCGTCGCCTTCGACAAGGCCGTCGACGTCCTGCTGGATGCGCCGCAGGGCGCCCGCGTGGACCCGAGGCTCCGCACGCACTTCGACCGTCTCGTCGACCGCATCGCGGCGCACGAGACCCTCGCCCTCCAGAAGGGCGACGGCTTCACCGAGAAGCCCTCCGAGCCGGCCGCCATCGATCAGTTGCTGGAGGTGGCCACCTTTGCCCCGACCGCGCCTGCTGGGCGCGCCGTCGAGCAGACGGTGCAGTTCGATCTCGCCCAGACGTCGCACGACATCCCGATTCCGCTCAACGACCGCGTCCTGCACTACGTGGAGCTGTTCCAGGGCCGTCTGCGCGAGTTCCTGGCGGGCGGTCTGCAGCGAGGCGGCAAGTACCTGCCGATGGTCCAGAGCGTCTTCCGCGCCGAAGGCGTGCCGCTGGATCTCGCGTACGTCCCGCTCATCGAGAGCGCGTTCAAGCCGACGGCACTGTCGCGCGCCAGCGCCCGCGGCATGTGGCAGTTCATGCGCGGCACGGCCGGGGACTTCGGCCTGAAGCAGGACTGGTACATCGACGAGCGCGCGGATCCCGAGAAGGCCACCCGCGCGGCGGCCCGCTACTTCAAGCAGCTCTACGGCATGTTCTCCGACTGGCATCTGGCCATGGCCTCCTACAACGGTGGGCCCGGGCGGGTGCAGCGGGCCATGAAGGCGGCGCGCGTCGAGGACTTCTGGGAGCTCACGGCCAACGACCGCTACCTGCCGCGTGAGACCCGCGAGTACGTCCCGATGATTCTCGCGGCCGTGATCATCGCCAAGAACCCCACGCAGTACGGCTTCGAGCCGACGCCCATCGAGACCCTGGCCTACGACAAGGTGCAGGTCGGCAACGCGGTGGACCTCCGGCGCGTGGCCGAGTGGACCGGCGCCTCGATCGACGAGATTCAGGCGCTCAATCCGGAGCTGCGTCGATGGACGACGCCGCTGCGGTTTGCCAACTACGAAGTGAAGGTCCCTGCCGGGACCGGGCCGATCCTGTCGACCAAACTGGCCGCGGCCGGGCCGAGCGAACTCTCCGCGCTGAAGTTCCACACCGTCCGTCGTCGGGAATCGCTGGCCTCCATCGCCCGCACCCTCGGCGTGGCGCGCTCCGACCTCGCGGAAGCCAACGGCATCTCCCAGCGCGCGTCGGTCCGCGCCGGCCAGAAGCTGCTCATTCCTCGCGCGCCGTCGGCGCCCTTGCTCGCCAGTGCCCCACGCACGGCCCCGCCGACCCGGCAGGCCGAGTCGGCGGTCGCGAGCCGCGCCACAGCCACGTCCGATGACGATGACGCGCGGGTGACGACCCATCGGGTGAAGCGCGGTGAGACGCTCTACGGCATCGCCAATGCGTATGACGTGAGCGTGGCCGAGCTGCGCACCTGGAACCGCATGAAGGACACGCGGCTGGACGTGGGCGACCGGCTCACCATTCGCGTGGCCCGGTCGCGCAGCGCTCAGTAGTCGTCGCCGCACCCGTCGTCACCACAGAGGCGCCCGCTCGGGCGCCTTTGTCGTTTCTGCGGATCGCGATTCCCGCATCCTGCCGGCCGCGACCGCGTGGCAGTTTCTGCATGCCGATCAGGCTCGGCGCGCAAGGGACGGCTGTTTCTGGCGCGATTCCGGCTGACCGGCAACCGCCCCGCTCCTTGCAGGAGGGACGGCGTGCTTGCCTCGACGTTCACTGCAGCGCTGGTGGGGGTGTCGGCCGAACTCGTCCACGTCGAGGCCGATGTCAGCCACGGCCTCCCGGGGTTCACCATCGTCGGTCTGCCCGACGCCAGCGTGCGTGAGAGCCGCGACCGGGTCCGCAGCGCCATCCGCAGCGTGGGCCTCGACTTCCCTCCGCATCGGATCACCGTCAATCTCTCGCCGGCCGACCTGCGGAAAGCCGGGAGCAGTTTCGACCTGCCCATCGCCGTGGCGGTCCTCGCGGCCTCCGGGCAGCTGTCGCCAGCGCTGACGGCCCGCGCGGTCGTGCTCGGCGAACTGGCGCTGGACGGGCGGGCGCTGCCCTGTCGAGGGGTCCTGCCAGCCACACTGGCCTCCAGGGCCGCCGACATGGACCTCGTCGTCGTGCCGCGTGGCAACGTCCCCGAGGCCAGGCTGGTGCCCGGCGTGGACGTGCGTGGCGCCAGTACGTTGACCGAGGCCCTCCGTGCGCTGCAGGACGGCAGCGAGCCGCCGCCGCTCCCCGCGGCGGCGATCCCCAGGGTCGCCCAAGTCGATGCGCCCGACGTCGCCGACGTCCAGGGGCAGGCGCTCGCGAGACGTGCGCTCGAGATCGCGGCCGCGGGGCATCACAACCTGCTCTTCACCGGCCCCCCGGGGGCCGGCAAGTCGATGCTGGCGCGTCGCCTGCCGGGCCTGCTCCCGCCGTGGACCTTCGAGGAGGCGCTGGAGGCGACGGCCGTGCACTCCGCGGCCGGCCTCGTGCCTCCCGAGGGCGGCCTGCTTCCCCTGCGGCCATTCCGGGCGCCGCATCACACCGTGTCGACGGCAGCGCTGGTTGGCGGAGGCTCGCAGCCGCGGCCCGGCGAGATCAGCCTCGCCCACCATGGCGTGTTGCTCCTCGACGAACTGCCCGAGTTCGAACGTCGCACGCTGGACGTCCTGCGCCAGCCGCTGGAGGACGGGGTCGTCCATCTGGCGCGGGCCACCCGCAGCGTGACCTTTCCCGCGGGATTCCTCCTCGTGGCCGCCATGAACCCGTGCCCCTGCGGCTACCGCGGCCATCCGCGGCGGGCCTGTCGGTGCCGACCGGGAGACGCCGAGCGCTACGCCTCCCGTGTGTCAGGGCCACTGCTGGATCGCATCGACCTCGTGGTGCAGGTGCCGCCCGTGGAGGTGGAGGCCCTGACCGGGCCGAGGGTGACCGCCGAGGGGTCCGAGGCCATTCGCGCGCGAGTAATCGCGGCGAGGCACCAGCAGGCGGGAAGGCAGGGCCGAGTCAACAGTCGCCTGGTGGGCGCGCCGCTCGATGCCCTTCGCAGGGATCCCCGCGTCAGCGGGCTCCTCGCGCAGGCGATGACTCGTCTCGATCTGAGTGCACGCGCCGCAGATCGACTGCTCCGCGTCGCACGCACCATCGCCGATCTGGGCGGATCCACGGGCGTGGAGCGGTCGCATCTGGCTGAAGCGCTGCAGTTCCGGCCGTGCTAGACTGCGCCTTGCCTCGGGAGCCCTCGCCCCCGAGGCACTCCCAATATCCATCTCGCCAGGCGGGAGCACCGGTCCCGGTCGCGGTTCATTCGCGCACCAGGCCCAGGAGAGTGCATGCGTTCCACGCGTTACAGCGTCATCATCGCGAATCGCCGGACCGGAGTGGTCCGCCGCTTCACCCTCTCGCTCCGATCGCTGGCGGTCGTGGCCCTGGTGGTGTGTACGATTCCGGTGTTGATGGCGCTTGGCGCGGCGCGCAAGGCGGCCTGGCAGCGGGCGGCGCTCGAAGCCGAACTGGTGGCGCTGCGCGACGAGAACGGCACCATCCGGGCGGCCACCGGCGCGTTGACATCCCAGATCTCGTCGCTCCAGACGGTCGTCGAGGATCTGTCGCAGTTGTCGCCGAGCGCCGACGAGCGCACCGCGATGGCGCGCCTGCCCCGTGCCGTCCAGCAGCAGGCCCTGGGCGGGCTCTCCCCCGCCGCCGCCCGTCAGGCCCTTGCCGGCCCGACGATGCCGCCGGACCCCATGGGTGTCGTGCGGCAGATGCTGTCCGTGCTCGAGACGCGACTCGAAACGGCGCGTCCGCGCCTCGAGCGGCGTGCCGCACTGGCCCGCGCCACGCCGGCCATCTGGCCAGCCCTCGGCGCCCTGAGTTCGGGCTTTGGCGCCCGGCGCGACCCGTTCACGGCGGCGGCCAGCATGCATCCGGGGCTCGACCTCGATGTCGACCTCGGCGCGCCGGTGCACGTGACGGCCGACGGCGTCATCAAGGACGCCCGGTACCACCCCGAGTATGGCAACCTCGTCATCGTGTCGCACGGCTTCGGCATCGAGACGCGGTACGCCCATCTGTCGCGCCACGCCGTGCGTCCCGGCCTCTCGGTCACCCGCGGGCAGATCGTCGGGTACGCCGGCTCGACCGGTCGCTCCACGGGCACCCATCTCCATTACGAGGTGTGGATCGACGGCCGCGCCGTCAATCCGTTGCAGTACCTCGTCGCGCGAGACGCGTCGTCGTAGCTCGTTCCGCCGTCCCGGCGGCCCCTGAACGTCCGCCGTCGCCGAGCGATGCAGGCGCGGGCAGGGTTGCCTCGTTCGGTCCCCTTCCCTACAATCGAAGGATCGCGGTGCCCGCTTCCGGGTCCGCCCTCTGGTAGTCACCCTTTGGTTCTCGACACCCTTCTCTCCAAGGTCATCGGCACGCAGAACGAACGCGAGCTGAAGCGGATCCAGCCGCTCGTCGCTCGCATCAACGGGCTCGAGCCATCCATGCAGCAGCTGAGCGACGCCCAGTTGCGCGGCAAGACTGCCGAGTTCAGGGAGCGTTTCGCCAAGGGGGAGACGCTCGACGATCTGCTGCCCGAGGCCTTCGCCGTGGTCCGCGAGGCCGGTCGCCGCGTGGTGCACATGCGCCACTACGACGTCCAGTTGATCGGCGGCGTCGTGCTGCACCGCGGCCGCATCGCCGAGATGAAGACCGGCGAGGGCAAGACCCTGGTCGCCACCTTGCCGGCCTACCTCAATGCGCTGGCCGGTCGAGGCGTGCACGTCGTGACGGTGAACGACTACCTCGCGCGGCGCGACTCGGAGTGGATGGGGCGCATCTACCGCTTCCTCGACATGAGCGTCGGCGTCATCCAGCACGACCTGCGCGACGAGGAACGGCAGCGCCAGTACGGCGCCGACATCACGTACGGCACCAACAACGAGTTCGGCTTCGACTACCTGCGCGACAACATGAAGTTCGACCTGTCGCAGATGGTGCTGCAGCGGGGCCACTTCTTCGCCATCGTCGACGAAGTCGACAGCATCCTCATCGACGAGGCGCGGACGCCGCTGATCATCTCCGGCCCGGCCGAGGAGTCGACCGACCTCTACTACGAGGTGGATCGCATCATCCCGCGCCTCAAGCCGGGCGCGGTGATTCAGGGCCAGGTCAAGGCCGAGGAGCGCGAGGCGCTCGAGGCGACGGGCGACTACATCGTCGACGAGAAGCACAAGACCGCGAGCCTCACCGAAGGCGGCATGGCGCACGCCGAACAACTGCTGGCGCATCGCCTGCAGCCGGGCGGGTTGTACGACCCGGCCAACATGCCCCTGCTCCACCATGTGCAGCAGGGCCTGCGCGCCCACACGCTCTTCCGTCGCGACGTCGAGTACATCGTCAACGAGGAGGGGCAGGTCGTCATCATCGACGAGCACACCGGTCGCATCATGCCGGGGCGTCGCTGGAGTGACGGGCTGCACCAGGCGGTCGAGGCCAAGGAAGGCGTCAAGATCGAGCGTGAGAACCAGACGCTCGCCACCATCACCTTCCAGAACTTCTTCCGGAAGTACGACAAGCTCTCGGGCATGACGGGCACGGCCGACACCGAGGCCGAAGAGTTCAACAAGATCTACAAGCTCGATGTCATCCAGGTGCCGACCAACCGGCCCCTCATCCGCATCGAGGAACCCGACACCGTCTTCCGCACGCAGCGCGAGAAGTACGATGCCATCGTCGACGACATCGCGACGCGCCAGGCCGAGGGCCGGCCGGTACTGGTCGGCACCGTGTCGGTCGAGAAGTCCGAACTGCTGTCGACCATGCTGAAGCGCAAGGGCGTCAAGCACGTCGTGCTCAACGCCAAGTACCACGCGCAGGAAGCCGAGATCGTCGCGCAGGCGGGCCGCCTCGGCAAGGTCACCGTCGCCACGAACATGGCCGGCCGCGGCACGGACATCCTCCTCGGCGGCAACGCCGAGTACATGGCGCGGCAGCAGTGCCTCGCCGAGGAGGTCGCGGAGAAGGTGCCCCGCGGCCAGGAAAAGTACGTCGACGACGAGGAGTTCGTCTACTTCCGTCATCTCGACACCTTCTATCGCGTGCCCACCCCGACGTGGGAGCACATCTTCCGGAGCTTCGACGACGAGTGTCGCGCGGAGCACGACAAGGTCGTCTCCCTCGGGGGGCTGCACATCGTCGGCACCGAGCGCCACGAGTCGCGGCGCATCGACAACCAGCTGCGCGGTCGTGCCGGCCGTCAGGGCGATCCGGGGTCGTCGCGCTTCTACCTGTCGCTCGAAGACGACCTGATGCGCATCTTCGGGTCGGCCAACATCTCGGGGTTGATGCAGCGCCTCGGGATGGAAGAGGGCGTGCCGATCGAGAGCAAGATGGTCACCAAGGCCATCCAGCGCGCGCAGAAGCAGGTCGAGGCGCAGAACTTCGGCATCCGCAAGCACCTGCTCGAGTACGACGACGTGATGAACAAGCAGCGCGAGAGCGTGTACGCGCTGCGCCTGCAGTTGCTCCAGGGGCGCATCCGCCTCGAGGATGGCGACGTCGACTCGCGCGAGTACCTGCTGGTGCTCGCCGACGAAGTGCTGTCGAACCTCGTGCAGGAGTACGCCGGCAACAAGGACAATCCCGAGCAGTGGGACCTCGGCCAGTTGCGCGAGGAAGCCATCCGCGTGTTCGACCTCGACGAGGCCATCATCCGCGACCTGCCGCTCGAGGAGATGAACGCCGAGCAGATTCACGACGAGCTGTGGGCCGAAGTCGAGGAGCAGTACGTCGAGAAGGAAGCGGCCGTCGGCCGCGACCTGCTGCAGTTGCCCGAGGAGGTCATCCCCCAGATCGCCGGGCCGACGTTCTTCGAGCAGATGACGGCGGCCGAGGGTGACGCCCGGCTCGGCGTCGCTGGGCGCGCAGTGCTCGCGCCGATCGAGCGCAACCTCGCCCTGCAGGTCGTCGACGGTCAGTGGAAGGATCACCTCTACAGCCTCGACCACCTCAAGGAAGGCATCGGGCTGCGCGGCTACGGTCAGCGGGATCCGCTGGTCGAGTACAAGAAGGAGAGCTACGCACTCTTCGCCGCGATGAAGCAGCGCGTGGACGAAGAGACCGTGCGCTACCTGTGGCGCCTGCGACCGATGTTCAACCGGTCCGAGCCGCAGGGGCCGGACCTCGAGGCCTCCGAGCAGGTCGACGTGGCACCGGCGGCCCCGGCGGCGGCACCCGCGGTGCGCAAGGCGGCCGTGCCGGAGATCTTCTCGCAGCCCAAGCGCGTGCAGGAGAACCGTCCGGCGCCGCCTGCGGCCGGCACAGGTGGCGGCATCTTCGGTGCGCCCACGACCGCGGCGGGCGCGGCGCCCAGGCCGGCGCGGGTCGGTGGCGACGACGTGCACCGCCCGGTGCGTCGCGACGTCCCGAAGGTCGGCCGCAACGACGATTGCCCGTGCGGCAGCGGCAAGAAGTACAAGAAGTGCCACGGAGCGGGTCTATGACGACGACGGACACTCCCCTTGCGGCGCTCTCGCCGGCCGAACAGGTCGAGCGCGGGCTGCAGACGGCCCTCACCTTCGACGACATCCTGCTCGTGCCGCAGCGCTCCGAGCCTCTGCCGAGCCAGGTGGACATCTCGTCGCGGTTCACGCGCAACATCCGCCTGAACGTCCCGCTGGCCAGCGCCGCCATGGACACCGTGACCGAGTCCGGCCTGGCCATCGCGATGGCGCAGCAGGGTGGCATCGGCATCGTCCACAAGAACCTGCCGATCGAGGACCAGGCCAACGAGGTCGACCGGGTCAAGCGGTCCGAGAGCGGCATGATCGTCAATCCGATCACGCTGTCGCCGACGCACTCGATCGCCGAGGCGCACCAGTTGATGCGCCAGTACCGCATCTCCGGCGTGCCGATCACCGAGGACGGCAGCAAGGAAGGCCGCCTCGTCGGCATTCTCACCAACCGCGACCTCCGCTTCGAGACCCGCCTCGAGCGGCCGATCGCGGAGATCATGACGCGTGAGAACCTGATTACGGTTCCGGTGGGCACGACGCTCGACCAGGCGCAGGACATCCTGCACACCCACAAGGTCGAGAAGCTGCTCGTCGTCGATCACGAGTACCGGCTCAAGGGGCTGATCACCGTCAAGGACATCCAGAAGGCCATCAAGTACCCGATGGCGTGCAAGGACGACCTCGGACGCCTCCGCGTCGGCGCCGCCGTGGGCATCGCCAAGGACACCATCGAACGCGCCGAGGCGCTCGTCGCCGCCCATGTCGATGTGCTGGTCATCGACACCGCGCACGGCCACTCGGTCGGCGTCATGGAGATGGTGCGTCGTCTGCGCAGCAAGTTCCCCTCCGTGGACCTGGTGGCGGGCAACGTGGCGACGGGTGCGGCCACCGAGGACCTGATCCGGATTGGCGTCGACGCCGTCAAGGTCGGCATCGGCGCGGGATCGATCTGCACCACCCGCGTCATCGCCGGCATCGGCGTGCCGATGGTGTCGGCGATTGCCGAGTGCGCGCGAGCCGCCAGGCCGTTCGACGTCCCGGTGATCGCCGATGGCGGCATCCGCTACTCGGGCGACATCACCAAGGCGATCGCCGTCGGCGGCAGCACCGTGATGATCGGCAGCCTGTTTGCGGGGACCGACGAGAGCCCGGGCGAGGTCATCCTCTACCAGGGCCGGTCGTTCAAGGAATACCGCGGCATGGGCTCGATCGGCGCCATGCGCAAGGGCTCCCGCGACCGCTACTTCCAGGACGAGTTCGAGCTCAACGTCGTCACCGGCGAGGGCACCGACAAGCTCGTGCCCGAGGGCATCGAAGGTCGCGTGGCGCACAAGGGATCGGTCGCGGCGATGGTCCACCAGCTGGTCGGCGGCCTGCGCGCCGGCATGGGCTACTGTGGCTGCCGCAACATCGAGTCCCTGCAGACCGACGCCCAGCTCATTCGCATCACCCCCGCGGGACAGCGCGAGAGTCACGTCCACGACGTGATCATCACGAAGGAATCGCCGAACTACCGCATCGAGCGGTAGGCGTCGCCCCCGGCCACCCGTCCGTCCCACCTGGCGCGTGGCGTTCGTCGCAGCGCGGGCCAAACTCGCGGCGACGCGTCGCCGTCGGCCTCGCGACATTTCGCCGTAGAATGCGCGACATGTCCCGTCGCCTGTTTCCCTCCCTCTGCCTCACGCTGCTGGCCCTCGGCGTCGCGGTCTCCGCGACCCAGCCGTCGGCCCCGCGTCAACTTCGCATCATCGCCTTCGGCGCGCATCCCGACGATGCCGAACTGAAGGCGGCCGGCGTCGCCTCGCTGTGGGCGGCCGCCGGTCACAAGGTCAAGTTCGTCGCCGCCACCAACGGCGACATCGGGCACTTCAGTCAGGCCGGCGGCCCCCTCGCCATCCGTCGCACCAAGGAAGTGCAGGAGTGCGCCCGGATCATGGGCATCACCACCGACGTCCTCGACATCCATGATGGCGAACTCGAGCCCAGCCTCGAGTACCGTCGGATGTTCGCCCGCAAGATCCGCGACTGGCAGGCCGACATCGTCATGGGCCACCGCCCCTACGACTACCATCCCGATCACCGCTACGTCGGCGTGCTGCTCAACGACACCGCTGTCGTCGTCGGCGCCGCGTTCTTCGTGCCCGACACGCCGCCCACGCAGGGCAACCCCATCTACCTGAACTACTCGGACAACTTCATCGACCCGAAGCCGTTCGAGCCCAGCGTCGTGGTGGACATCGATGCCGCCGCCGACAAGAAGTGGGCCTGCGTCACCGCCATGTCGTCGCAGTTCGGTGACGCCGATTCCTGGCAGGGACGCACCCGCCCCGACGTGCCGAAGGATGATGCCAAGCGGCCGGCCTACCTGCTCGAACTCGCCAAGCAGCGGACGGCGGCGGTGGCGGACCAGTACCGCGCCCAGTTGATCGCCCGCTACGGGCAGGAGCGTGGCTCGAAGGTCAAGTACGCCGAAGCCTTCCAGCTGAATCAGTACGGGCGGCAGGTCAAGATGGACGCCCTGAGCGAGATGTTCCCGAAGTAGAGGAGACGTCGGATCAGGACGGAGGACCGAGGAGTGAGGACGGAGGTAGGACGGAGGTCAGAGGACGAAGGTCGTCCTCACCTCCGCCACCTGCGTTCGTCTTTCCCCTTCAGTCCCTCGGCCCTACCTCACTCCTCCGTCCTCTCTCCTCCGTCCTCTCTCCTCCGTCCTCTCTCCTCCGTCCTGTCTTCTCCGTTCTGTCCGGGGTCCCCATGCGTAACCGTACTCTTCCCAGTGTCGCCCTCTGTCTCCTTGCGCTCGGGGTCGCTGCGTCTGCGACGCAGGCGCCCGCGGCTCGTCAACTCCGCGTCATCGTGTTCGGGGCACACCCCGATGATGCCGAGCTGCAGGCCGCCGGCGTCGCCACCATGTGGGCGGCGCAGGGCCACAAGGTGAAGTTCGTCTCCGCCACCAACGGCGACATCGGGCACTTCAGCCAGGCCGGCGGGCCTCTCGCCATCCGACGCACGGCCGAGGTCAAGGAGTGCGCGCGCATCCTCGGCATCACCACCGACGTGCTCGACATCCACGACGGCGAGCTCGTGCCGAACCTCGAGACGCGCCGCACCTTCGCGCGCAAGATCCGGGACTGGCAGGCCGACATCGTCATCGGCCATCGCCCGTACGACTACCACCCCGATCACCGCAACGTCGGGGTCCTGCTCAACGACACGGCGGTGGTCGTGGGTGCGGCGTTCTTCGTGCCCGATACGCCGCCGACCAACGGCAATCCGATCTACCTGAACTCGGCCGACGGCTTCACCGACCCGACGCCGTTCCGTCCCGACGTGGTCGTGGACATCGATGCCGTGGCCGACAAGAAGTTCCAGTGCATCGCCGCCATGCCGTCGCAGTTCGCCGATGCCGACTCGTGGCAGGGCCGCACGCTGCCGAACATGCCGAAGGACGAGGCGGGCCGCAAGGCCTACATCATGGAGACGGTGAAGGGGTGGCTGGCCTCGGCGGCCGACGAGTTCCGTCCGCAGCTGATCGCCAGGTACGGGCAGGAGCGCGGCTCGAAGGTGAAGTACGCCGAGGCGTTCCAGATCAATCAGTACGGCCGTCAGGTGAAGGCCGAGGCGCTCGGCGCGATGTTCCCGCGCTAGCGGCGGGTCCGCGGTCGTCAGGCAGGGATCCGGGCCCCACACGACGCCCTGACGACCAGCGTGCACTGGACGAAGATGTCGCGTGCGGGCCGTTCCGGATGCGCGCGACGCTCCAGCATGGCGGCGACGGCCGCCTGGCCGATCTGCTGGACCGGCTGCCGAATCGTGGTCAAGGGCACCGGCAACCACCCCGCATACTCGACGTCGTCCACGCCCGCGAGGCGGATGTCCTCGGGGATGCGGCGTCCCAGGGCCAGCAGCGCGTGCATCAACTGCGCGGCGCCACGGTCATGGGCGCAGACGACGGCGTCGGGCGCCCAGGCGTCCAGATAGGCCGAGAGCGCGGCTCGGTCGGCCGGTGAGGGCACGGGCGCCTGGACCAGCGCAGCATCGGCGCCCAGGACGTCGATGGCCTCACGGTAGCCCGCCTTGCGCGCCGTGATGGTGGACGCGGCACTGGCCGCCCCGAGAAACGCCACCCGCCGTGCCCCGACCGACACCAGATGCTCGGTGATGGCAAAACCCACCCGCCGGTTGTCGATGCCGACGAGGTCGTACGGACCGCGCTTCGGGTAGGGGTACACCGATCGGTCGAGCAGGACGACGGGGATGCGGGCCTCGTCGAGGGCCGTGACGATGCGGATGTTGGTGTCGTCGCCGGCCGCCAACCCCTCGAGCGGCGCGAAGAAGACGCCGTCGACGCGACGCGCCACGTACTGCTGGACGCGCGCCCAGGCGGCCGCCGAGCGCCCCGTCCCGGCCGATTCCCCGCCGCCCCACAGGAAGGCGTGGGGCTGGGCGTCGGGGGCCGACAGCAGTCCCTGCACCAGCGGTTCGAAGATCTCGATGTCGGGCAGATCCGGTACGAGGACACCGAACGTGCACTCGCTGGCCCTGGCCACCGCCGGCGCGCGGACGAACGTGCCCGCCCCCACGCGCCGCTCGACCAGCCCCTGCTGCTGCAGATCCCGCACCGCACGCCCGACGGTGATGCGCGAACTCCCGAAGCGCTCGACGAGGTCGGCTTCGCTGGGGACCCGATCACCGGCGGCCAGGCGGCCAGACTCGATGTCACGGCGAAGCGCATCGAAGACCACCTGATACTTCGGGACGGCGAGCGCCGTGCGTTGCATGGCGCAAATGTTATGACAACTTGGCGACTCCGTTCAAGACGGTACTCTGAATATGGATGAGCTCTGAACGTGAGCTGACGTGGAATCAGAGCGCTCGTTCACACAAAAGTTACTGGTCAGACCACATTCGAGTTGCTATGCTGACTTTGCGGGTGGTCTTCGGACACCCCAGGGAGTGATATGACAACCATGATGGAACCGGTGCATTTCGTGGTGGCGAGCGACTTCGACCAGACCCTGAGCTTCAACGACTCTGGCGTGGTCCTGAGCCAACTGATCGGCGCCTCGGGTTTCGAAGAGAAGGTGGCGGGCCTGGCTCGCAGCAACCTCGTCCACCAGGGCGGCGAGCTCGCCTACCTGCTCCGCCACGACCCCGAGTTCAGGGCCGTGCGGCGTGAGCACCTGGTCGAGGCGGGGCGCCGCGTACGCCTCAAGCAGGACATCCCGCACCTGGTCGACGTCCTCCAGAAGGGCATCCCGGGCTGTCGCTTCTCGTTCTTCGTCATCTCGGCGGCGCCTCGCGAGGTGATCTGCGCTGCGCTCGAGGGCGTGGTGCCCGAGGATCACATCTTCGGCACGGAGCTGGAGTTCGACGCGGTCAGCGGCGAGGTCACGGCGGTGACGCACGTGCCCGCGGGCTACGGCAAGGTGGCGGTGCTGGAGAATCTGGAGGCGCGCGTCGGCAGCCGTCCGGAGCACACCATCTACGTGGGCGACGGCAGCTCGGACGTCCACGTCATGCTGCACGTCAACAACCGCGACGGGTTCACCATCGCCGTCTCGGAGAACCGTCACCTGGCACGCATCGCGCGCCGCACCATGCTCAGTGACAGTGCGCTCAGCGTGATGGTGCCCATCCTGGCGCACGTGGCCGGCTGGAGTTCCACGCGCATCCGTGAACTCTTCGCGACCTACGGGCTCACGCTGCAGGACTGGGAACGGGCGCGCACCGACAAGGTGACCCTGGGTGAGATGCCGGCGTTGCTGCGGGCGGAGTCGGCATGACGCTCGCCGATTCCATCGGGTGGACGGCCACGGCCGTCTTCACCGCCTCGTATCTCACGAAGGAGCACGCCACCCTGCGGCGCGTGCAGATGGCCGGGGCCTCGCTCTGGCTGACGTACGGGCTCGTCATGCAGGCGCCACCGGTCATCGGGTCCAACATCCTCGTGCTGACGGCCGCCTGTTGGGCCGAGTACCGCCACCGCCGGTCGATGCGTCGCGCGACGCCAGCCGTCTCGGCGTCGGCCGTTCCGGCGGGACGCCGGGCCGAAGCGGCCTGACGCCGGGGCGCCCGCTCACGCCGCCGGCGTCGCGTCGATCGTGATCGTGCGCGCGGTGTCGTCGTCGATGACGATGCGGATCGCGACGGCGCCGGGCACCGGTCGCGCCAGGCGTTCGGGCCACTCGATGGCCAACACGCCGTCCTCGGCGACCTCATCCAGGCCCAGGTCGTCGAGGCTGACCCCTTCGGGCAGGCGATACAGGTCGGCATGGTACAGAGGTAACCGTCCCCCTCTGTACTCCTGCACCAGCGTGAACGTCGGGCTGCTCACCGCATCCTCGGCGATGCCGAGCCCCTCGGCCAGGCCGCGGACGAAGGCGGTCTTGCCCGCGCCGAGGTCGCCGAGCAGCAACAGCACCGCGCCCGGCCTCAGCGTCGTCGCGAGGGTGCGGGCGGTCGCCCGTGTCTCTGCCTCGGAGGTCGTGTGCTGCCGACTCACTCGTCTCCGTCCGACGATGCCGGGGTGCGTTCCGCGGACAGTTCCAGCACCGCATCACCGAGGTAGGTCAGCAGATCGGAGGCGGTCAACGCCACCTCGCCCAGATCGGCCATGGCCAGGTCACCGGCGTGGCCGTGCAGGTAGACGCCGAGGCGTGCCGCCCCTTCGGCGTCGAGCAACTGACCGAACCAGCCGGCGATGACGCCCGTCAGCACGTCGCCGGTCCCACCCGTCGCCATCCCGGGGTTGCCGGTCATGTTGATCGCGACCGTGCCCTCCGGCGCCGCGATCAGCGTGCGGTGCCCCTTCAACACGACGTGCAACTGGTGCTGCTCGGCAAAGGTCCGGGCCGCCGCCACCCGGTCCTTCTGCACCTGCTCGGTCGACAGGCCCATCAACCGCCCCATCTCTCCCGGGTGTGGCGTGATGATGATGTCGTGGCCATCGCGGCCGGTGAGGCGCGCGGCATGCTCGCCCGCGAACGCGTTGAGCCCATCGGCGTCGAGCACGATCGGCACGCCCGCGCGCGCCACCACGCCCTGCACGAACGCGCGCACCTCGTCCCCGGTGCCGAGTCCCGGCCCCAGCGCGATCACGTCGGTCGCCACCTCGAGCACCCGGTCGACGGCCGCGGCCGTCACCTGGCCCGACGCATCCTCGGGCAGCCCGATCGTCATGTACTCGGGCGCCATGGCCGCGAGAATCGGTTGCACCGATCGCGGGGTGGCCACCGTGACGAGTCCGGCCCCCGATCGCAGGGCGGCCATCGCGGCGAGATGGGCCGCGCCGCTCTTGCCCATCGACCCGGCGACAATCAGCACCCGCCCGAACTCGCCCTTGTGAGCATCCGGGTCGCGCGGTTCGAGCACCGTCCGCATCACGTCGCGGGTGATGACCTCGGTGTACGGACCGTCGAGGCGCTCGATGATCACTTCGGGGATGCCGATGTCGGCGATGACGAGATCTCCGCACACCCGTCGCGCCGGCGGCAGGATGTGGCAGATCTTCGGCGCGGCCAGCGACACCGTGACCGTGGCGCGCACGGCCTCCCCCGGCACGTCGTGCGTGTCGGCCAGCAACCCGCTCGGCAGATCGACGGCGACCAC
>NZ_JALHPM010000087.1:0-27341 GCF_022842525.1 Luteitalea sp. | reverse complement strand
CCCGCATCGCCGCGGCCGACGGCACGGCCCTGTGGGCCGTGCGCCTCGAGCGCCTGGATACGCGCGCCGTGCTGGTGAGCCGCGACGCGGATCGCCTGATCCTGCCGGCCTCCAACATGAAGATCGTCACGCTGGCGGCCGCCGCCACGCGGCTCGGATGGGACTACCGCTTCCGGACACGCCTGTATGCGGCCGGCACACGCGACGCCCATGTGCTGCGCGGCGACCTGGTCGTGGTCGGCGGCGCCGACCCGACCCTCGGCCGTGGCGATGACCCGCTGGCGACGTTCCGCGCCTGGGCGCGGCAGCTGCGGGCCCAGGGCCTGCGCCGCATCGAGGGAGATCTCGTCGGCGATCCCTCACGCTTCGGCGAGGAGTGGCTCGGTGACTCCTGGAGCTGGGACGACCTCTCCGCCGGCTACGCGGCGGCGTACTCGGGCCTGACCTTCCACGAGAACGCCGTGCGCGTGCGCGTCACGCCCGCCGAATCGCCGGGCAGTGCCGCGACGGTGACCCTGTCGCCCCTGAGCCCCAGCATCGTCGTCGACGCCGACGTCGCGACGTCCGAGGCGGTCCCGACGGCAGCCGTGCGGGTCACCCGCGAACTCGGCAGCCCCGTGGTGCGCGTCACGGGCACCGTCCCGATCGGCGGTGCCACGGTGGAACGCGTGGTGTCGGTGCCAGACCCGCCGCGCGCCTTCCTGGACGCGCTCCGCACAGCACTCGCCGAAGAGGGGATCGACATCCGCGGCACCACGCGCGTGGCCTCGCGCCCCGATGTCGATGCAGGCGCCCCGCTGATCGTCCACGAGTCGGCGCCGCTGTCAGAGGTCGCGCAGCGCTTCATGAAGGTGAGCCAGAACCTCTACGGCGAGATCCTGCTGCGCGTCGTCACGGCCTCGGGTTCGCCTGCCGCGCCTGTCACGTCGCCAGCCGAGGCACGCGACGTGCTGCAGGACGTGATCGGGGCACTCGGCGTGCCTGTCGGCACCGTGCAGGGCCGCGATGGGTCCGGGTTGTCGCGGCGCGACTTCGTCACGGCGGGCGCCGTCACCACGCTGCTGCACGCCATGGCGCAGCCACCGCATCGCGACCACTTCCGGACGACACTGCCGGTGGCCGGGGTGGACGGCACCATCGGCTCGAGATTCAAGGGCTCGCCGTGTGCGGGGCGCCTGTTTGCCAAGACCGGCACCCTGTCGCACGTCCGCGCGCTCTCGGGTTACCTCACGTCGGCCTCGGGCTCGGAGTACGTCTTCTCCGTCATCGCCAACAACTTCCTGGTGCCCAGCCGGGAGGTCGACACCATCGTCGAGGACGCCCTCGCGCTCGTCTGCGCGTCCTAGAGAATTTCAGAATTTCAGAATTTCGGTACCGCCGCCAATTGTCGGAGCGCGTCGACCGAGACCGTCACGCCACCGGCTTGCGCCAGGTCGGGGCGACCACCGCCCTTGCCACCATGCGCGGCCACGACCTGCCGCACCACCGCGCCCGCATCGACGTCGGAGCGATCGGCGCTCCGTGCCACGACGAGGGCATGCGGCGCCGGGCCGCCGAGCAGCGCGACGACGCGCCCGGGCGTGGCCACGAGTTGTGAGGCCGCGGCACGAACACCCTGGGCGTCGGCGTCGACGAGCAGGGCCACCAGCACGCCAGTCGCATCCATGCGGCTTTCGAGCGCAGCGACCTGCAGGCCCGTCAGTCGTTCGGCCAGCTCTCTGGTCCGCCGCTGTTCCTGCTTGAGGTCCTCGCGCAGCTTGCCGATCGCATCCGGCACGTCCGCTGCAGCCACCGACAGGATCCGCGCCGAGGCGTCGGCCGCATCGCGCAGCGCCCGGTAGCTCTCGACGGCGCGCCGGCCGCACAGGAACGTCACCCGCGTGCCGCCGCGGAAGCGCTCCGTGCCGCGGATGACGATCAGGCCCACCTCGCCGGTGGCGTGCACGTGCGTGCCGCCGCAGGCCGACAGGTCGTGGTCGGGAATGTCGATCAGTCGCACGCGCCCTTCGCGTGCCGTGGCCTTGCGCAGGCGGGGCTCATCCGCGAGTTCGGCGGCATCGGCATACCTGATGGCGATGGCGCGGTTGTCCCAGACGATGCGGTTGGCGTGGTCCTCGGCACGTCGGCAGTCGTCGGCCGTGACTTCGCGATGGAGATCCAGCGTGCAGGCCTCGAGGCCGAGATGCACGCTCTCGGTCCGTGCGTCGGCGACATGATCGAAGGACGCCGACAGGATGTGCTGCCCCGAATGCTGCTGGCGGAAGTCCTGGCGACGCTCGCGGTCGATTTCGCCGACGACCGCCACGCCCGTCGGGATGGGCTCCGCCACGTGATGCCAGACGACGTCATCGTCGTCGGCCGAGACATCGACGACGGGCACGATGCGGTCGCCGGCGCGCAGGGCGCCGAGATCGTGTGGCTGCCCACCGGACGTGGGGTAGAACGCCGAGCGGTCCAGGGCGACACGGTGACCGGTCGTCGTCGGCTCGCAGGCGAGCACGGTGCCGTCGAACGTCAGGAGCGCAGGGTCGTCGTAGTAGAGGCGCACGCCGCCCGATGATGCCACACGGCCCGGCCGCTACCGGACCTTGAACAACAGCAGGTGCTGCCAGGGCAGCGAGTCGACGCGGCGGTCGAGGTCGTACCCTTCGGCGCCGAACTCCTGGACCGCCTGCGACACGCTCATCTTGTGCTCCTCGCGGATGGGCACGTTGCGGTCCTCCTTGCGGAACTCGACGATCGCGATGCGGCCGCGCGGCGACAGCGAGGCCTTCATCGCCCGCAGGACGCGTTGCGGGACTGCGAGCTCGTGGTACACGTCGACCATCAGGATCAGGTCGACGACCCCGGTCGGCAGCCGAGGATCGTCGGGCGTGCTGCGCACGAGTTCGATGTTGGTGAGCCCGAGCTTCTTCGCCCTGCGGCCGACCAGTTCGAGCATCTCGGGCTGCAGGTCCACGGCGAGGACCTTGCCGGTCGGCCCGACGGCACGCGCCAGGCGTTCCGTGTAGTAGCCGGATCCCGCGCCGAAGTCGGCCACCACCATCCCCGGCGTCAGCTTCAGTTCCTGGACCGCCCGGCTCGGACGCTCCTCGGATTCGCGCTCCGGGCGGTCCAGCCACGGGGCGCCCTCGTGCCCCATGACGCCCGCGATGATGCGGCCAGACACCGGGTGCTGCGTGCCCGCCTGCCCGAACAGCAGGACCGAGGCCGAGAAGAAGGCGCCGGAAGCGAGGAGCAGTGACCGAAGGCGAGACCGCGTCATGCGCTTATGACGCCGCCAGGCGGGAAGACGGCTGCAGCGCCGACGGTGCCCTCACGGGGACGGCCGGCTCCACCTTCGCCAAGGCTTCGGAGGACGAGTCGGAGAGCCGGCCCTACCCGACGGGTGCCCGATTCCCGGCCGACGGTGCCCGGTGCCCGGATGACGGCGCCCGGTTCCCGGTTCCCGATTCCCGGTTCCCGGTTCCCGCCTCCGTCAGAGGTCGATCTGAAAGTGATACGCGCTGATGCGCATCCGGTGGCGCAGGTAGAACCGGTGCGCGTCGTGCCGCTGCACCCCGGAGTCGAGCTCGAAGGCGGCACAGCCCTCCTCGCGCGCGTAGGCCATCAGCCAGTGCAGCAGCGCATCGCCGTGCCCCTTCGAACGCTCGCCATCGTCGGTCACCAGGTCGTCCACGTAGAGGACCAGGCCCGACTTGAGCTGCTCGATCAGGCGGAAGCCGGCGACGGCGACCACGCGGCCGTGCTCGGCGTGCAGCACCAGGCGCAGCCCGAGGCGCTCGGCCGCCCGCACGCGCTCGACGAAGGACGTCTCGTCGAGGTGCGGCCGCAGTTGTCGCATCACCGGGAAGGCCGAGGCCACCTCGGCGTCGGTCGTGGCGAAGGTCGTCGTGGTCATGGGCGATCGAGCGCGGGGTCCGGCACGCCGGCCTCGGCGAACCCGCGCGCCCGAAGCTGGCAGCTGTCGCACCGGCCGCACGGGCGGCCCTCGTCGGTCGGGGCGTAGCAGGAGTGGGTGAGGCCGTAGTCGAGACCAAGCGCCACGCCGCGACGGATGATGTCGGCCTTGGACATGTGCTGCAGCGGCGCATGGATGCGCAGCGGCGAGCCGTGCACGCCGGCCGCCGTCGCCAGGCGCCCCATGCGTTCGAACGCCTCGATGTACTCGGGCCGGCAGTCCGGATACCCCGAGTAGTCGAGCGCGTTGACGCCGATGACGATGTCGGAGGCGCCGACGGTTTCGGCCCACGCCAGTGCGAGCGAGAGGAAGATCGTGTTGCGCGCCGGCACGTACGTGCTCGGGATGTCGTCGGCCGTCGCCACGTCACGGTCGAGCGGCACGGCGCTGGCGCCAGTCAGGGCCGACCGGGCGATGTCGCGGAGATCGAGATCGAGCTCGACGTGGCGCTCGACGCGCAGGGCCTGTGCGGCACGCCTCGACGCCTCGATCTCCTGCGCGTGCGTCTGGCCGTAGCGCACCGTGAGAGCGAACAGGCGGAACCCCTCCGCGGCGGCGATGGCGCCGGCCGTGTAGGAGTCGAGTCCCCCGCTGAGCAGGAGAATGGCGGACGGCGTCGGGCTCATACGCGGCGCGCGGCGGGTTCCCAGATGTACTTGTGCTGCTGCAACTGCAGCCGCACCGGCAGCCTCGCCTCGAGGATCCACGACGCCAGGTCCGCCGGCGACACCAGGCCCCAGGCCGGCGAGAAGTGCACGGCCGCGCAGCGCCTGGCGAGATCGTGCGTGGCGGTGACGTCGCGGGCGTAGTCGAAGTCCTCGCGGCTCGCGATGACGAACTTCACCTCGTCGCGCGGCGTGAGGCGGTCGAGATTGGCCCAGTGCATGCGGCCGGCCTCGCCGCTGCCGGGGCACTTGACGTCGACGATGCGGTGCACGCCCGGAGGCACGTCGGCGACCGAGATGTGCCCCCCGGTCTCGAGCAGCACCGTGTACCCCTCGTCGAGCAGGCGCTGCATGAGGGGAATGGTCTGCTTCTGCAGCAGGGGCTCGCCGCCCGTCAGCTCGACCAGCGGGACGCCCAGGTCGCGGACCTCGGCGAGAATGTCCTCGATGGACTGCTTGCGTCCCTCGGTGAAGGCATACACCGTGTCGCACCAGGCGCAGCGCAGATCGCACGCCGTCAGACGGATGAACGTGCACGGCTGCCCGGCAAACGACGACTCGCCCTGAATCGACGGATAGATTTCGGTGATCGTCAGGGCGGGGGCGTGCACCTCGAAATTGTAGCAATGGCCGAGCGCGACCCGCTGATTCAGATTGGCACTTCCGGCTGGCACTACCCGCAGGGACGCGGGGCGTGGACCCGCATCGTCTACCCGCCGCCGAAGGCCCGAGGCGGTGTCGACGAGCTGACGTGGTATGCCGATCGCTTCCGGACGGTGGAGGTCAACGCGTCGTTCTACCGCGACCTCGACCAGGGGATCACGGCGAAGTGGGCGGCGCGGACCCCTCCAGCCTTCGAGTTCGCCATCAAGCTGCACCAGCAGTTCACCCACCCGCGCATGCACGCGCCCTCGACGCGGGAGCTCGCCCCCGTGCCCGAGCCGTCACCGGAGGCCCTGGCGCACGCCATGGACGCCCTGGCGCCCCTGCGCGAGTCCGGGCGTCTGGGACCGCTGCTGGCGCAGTTTCCTCCCAGCTTTCAGGCCACGCCCGAGGCGCTGGCCTACCTCGCCTGGCTCACCGACGCCCTGCGGGGGACGCCCCTGGCCGTCGAGTTGCGGCACCGCACCTGGAGTGACGCGCGCCGCGAGACGCTGGCCCTGCTCGACGCCGCCGGCGCCGCGTGGGTGCTCATCGACGAGCCGAAGTTCGCCTCGTCGGTCTGGCAGTCACCAGGCGTGTACGTGGAGGAGCTGCGCCAGCGGCCCTGGGCGTATGTGCGGATGCACGGCCGCAATGCCGCGCAGTGGTGGGATCACGAGGCGACCGAAGATCGCTACAACTACCTCTACGCCCCCGACGAACTCGAGCCGTTCGTCGATGTGGCCGCGGCGGCGGCGGCGCTCGGCAAGAAGCTCTATCTCTACACGAACAACCACTTTGCCGGGAACGCCGTCGCCAACGCCGCGCAGGTGCGCGCGCGGCTGGGCGATCCCGTCACGGCGTCGTTTCCGCGGACCTTCCTCGAGCGCTTTCCGCACCTCGAAGGGGTCGTCCGCACAGACGGCTTGTTCTAGGGAGGGCGCCTCGGCGAGGCGACCCTCCCACCATCGTCACTTCACCGTGACGCGCTTGAAGCGATCGGTCACGACGAGGGTCCGCGCGACCGCGAGCCCCTCGACGACCTCGCCGAAGATCACGTGCTTGCCGTCCAGGCTCGGCATCGGCCCGAGGCAGATGAACATCTGGCTGTCGGCCAGCGCGGGATTGCCCGAGTGGGCCATCGAGACGATGCCGGCGCGGTGCTTGAGCCCCTTGCTGAACTCGGCGACGCCGATCGGCGTGCCGCTGCTGCCGCCGGGGCTGCGGCCCCACCACTCGCGGTAGGTCATGTCGCGCGACATCTTGTCGCCCCACTGCACGAGCTGCCCCTTCACCACGCGGTGCACGCGCTGGGCGTTGTAGAAGTTCTTCTTCACCAGGTCGACGATGTGGGCGACCGTCTTCGGGGCCTTGTCGGGCCAGGTCTGGATGACGATGGTGCCCTTCTCGGTCTCCATCACGATCTTCGGGCCGACGGCCGGCGTCTGGGCGTCGACCGAGGTCGTCGACGCAGAGAGCCAGAGCGCAGCCAGGACGAGCAGTGACAGCAGGGTGCGGGCCATGGGGCGAATTCTACCCGTCCGGTGCCTGGCCCTGGGTAGGGCCGGTTCTCCGAACCGGCCGTCAGCGGGAGGCGACACCGTCCATGACGGCCCGCTCGGAGAGCGGGCCCTACCCACCTCCCTTGTCCCTTTCTGCGTTCGGGATGATGTACCGTACAGCCCAGTTTCCGACCTTCTCGAGGAGATCCCTGCGTGTCCCAGCTGTTTGCGGTCAAGCCGCTGTCCCAGCTCACGAGTGATGCCGACCACCACGGGGGGCCCCGTCTGGAGCGGTCGCTCGGGCCGGTGCAGCTGATCTCGCTGGGCATCGGCGCCATCATCGGCGCCGGCATCTTCTCCACGGTCGGCAGCGCGGCGGCCGGCGGCGCCAATCACCTCGGTGCCGGTCCGGCGCTGGTGATCTCGTTCATGCTGACGGCGCTCGCGTGCGGCTTCGCCGCGCTCTGCTATGCGGAGTTCGCGTCGATGGTGCCGATTGCCGGGTCGGCCTACACCTACTCGTACGCGACGCTCGGCGAACTGGTGGCCTGGATCATCGGCTGGGACCTGATCATCGAGTACGCGATTGGCAACGTGGCGGTGGCGATCTCGTGGTCGGGCTACTTCCAGGAGCTGTTGCGCGGCTTCGGCGTGACGTGGCCGCTGTGGCTCGGCATCGACTACCGGACGGCCTATCGTGCGCTGGCCGAGTATCAGGCCGCGGGCGGCGCCACCGCCGATCTGGCGCCCAGCGTCATCCGCAACGCCCAGGCCGTGCTGAATGCGCCGCACGTCTTCGGCGTGCCCCTGCTGTTCAACCTGCCGGCGTTCCTGTCGGTGATGGGCATCACCTGGGTGCTGGTGCGCGGCGTGCGCGAGAGCGCCGGCTTCAACACGGCGATGGTCGTGCTCAAGCTCGTGATCATCGCGTTCTTCCTCGGCGTTGGCGCCTTCTACGTCACGCCGGACAACTGGACGCCGTTTGCGCCCAACGGCTTTGCCGGCATCAGCAGCGCCGCGGCGATCATCTTCTTCGCGTACATCGGCTTCGATGCCGTGTCCACGGCCGCGGAGGAGACCAAGGACCCGCAGCGCAACATGCCCATCGGCATGATCGGCAGCCTGGTGATCTGCACCGTGATCTACATGGCCGTCGCCATCGTCCTCACGGGGCTGACGCCGTGGACGCAGCTCGGCACCGCCGAGCCGCTGGCCACCGCCTTCTCGGCGCGCGGCCTGCACTGGGTGTCGGGGATCATCTCGCTCGGCGCCGTGTTCGCCACGACGTCGGTGCTGATCGTCTTCCAGATGGGCCAGCCGCGCATCTTCTTCTCGATGGCGCGCGACGGCCTGCTGCCGCAGTGGGCCGCGAAGGTCCACCCGAAGTACCAGACGCCGCACGTCACCACAATCCTGACGGGGGTGTTCGTCGGCCTGCTCGCGGGCCTGGCCAACATCGACGAGATCGTCGAGCTGACCAACATCGGCACACTGTTCGCTTTCGTGCTGGTGGCGGTGGGCATCCTCATCCTGCGCCGCACCAACCCCCATGCGCACCGGCCGTTCCGCACCCCGCTGGTGCCGGCCGTGCCGCTGCTGGCCATCGGGTCGTGCGGCTACCTGATGTTCAAGCTGCCCTGGCAGACGTGGGAGCGCTTCTTCATCTGGATGGCCCTCGGTCTGGTGGTCTACTTCGCCTACGGCTACCGGCACAGCAAGCTGCGCGCACAGCAGGAGCAGCGCTAGAGCAAGGGACAAGGGACGAGTACGCACGTCACAAGGGATACACGGGACAAGGGACAAGAAACGGGAGGGACACGCAACGAGAGGCGGGACGGAATGAGGTTCGCCTTGCCCCCTTGTCCCTTGCGTCCTTGCCGCTCGTCCCTTGGCCCCCTTGTGACTTGTCCCCGTGTCCCTCGTCCCTTGGTCCCGGTCGCCCTACCCCTTCGCCCAGCTGAGGGCGTAGATGGGCGGCAGGTCGGCGCTGATGCGCGTCCACCGCTCTCCCTCGTTCGCACTGGTCCACAGCGATCCCGTCGTGCTGCCCATCGCGAGGTGCGGGTGGGCCGCGTCCTCGCTCACGACGAGGCAGTGGCGGTAGATGAGGTGATACGCGTGCGCCTGGGGCAGGCCCTCGGTGAGCACGTCGAAGGTTCGCCCGCCGTCGCGGGTGCGCGACACGACGACCCGGCCGTCCACCGGAATGCGCCGCTCGTCCTTGATCGCCGGCGCGAACCAGGCCACCTCGGGATTCGCCGGGTGCACGGCCACCGCGAAGCCGAAGGCCGACGGCTGTGCCGTCGTGACCTCGGTCCACTCCGCGCCCCCATTCACTGAACGGAAGATCCCGTTGTGGTGCTGCACCCACAGCGCGTCGGGCTGCGCGGGGCACGCCATCATCAGGTGCGCGTCCTGCACGATGGGGTCGTACTCCTGCCCTGGCGGCATGTACTCGGCCCGCATGCCCTGACTCGACACGCGCCACGTCTCCCCACCATCGTCACTGCGCCAGGCGCCTCCCGTGGAGATGGCGACCATCACGCGCTCAGGATGCGACGGATGCGTCACGACGCTGTGGATGCCGGGCCAGTCGTAGCCGCCACCACCCCACTGGGCGCGCTCCGGCAGATTCCAGAGCGGCATGTTCAGCGTCCACGTCTCACCGCGATCGCTCGAATGGAAGAGCCCGCCCGGAATCGTGCCGCACCAGAGCCCTCCGGGCCGCGAGTGGTCGGGCGCGAGGGCCCAAAGTTGCTGCACCTTCCACGGCACTTCCTCCCCACGCATCGGGTCGCGCACGACCGGCGCATCAGCAGGCTTCTCGGGGTACGCGGGCGCGGCCACCTCGCGCCACGCCCCGCCGGGATCGCGACGATGCAACTTGCAGCCGAAGTGGCCGAGATTCAGGCCGGCGTAGGTGGTGCCGTCGCGCGGATCGCACAGCGCGATGGTCACCGGGTCGCCGAGGAAGGCCGAGTCCGTGAGCGCCAGGCTGTCGCCCGTGCGGTCGTAGGTGAACAGTCCCTTGCGGGTCGAGACGAGCAGTGTGTCGGGCATGGCGGAGTCCCTCCTGGCGCGAAACGCGGATCAGCAGTTGGACTGGCGAGCGCCCCGAAAATCATCGGGACGCGCGGACTGCCGTGGGACGCGACGCCCCGAGCCACTCTGACAGCGCTATCCGCCCGAGAGCGCCTGCATGACGTCGATGTCGCTGTCGGGCTGCAACGCGTCGCTGAGGGTCGTCCGGTCGCGCACGGGGGTCCCGTCGACGAACACCGTGACGTGCTTGCGGAGCGCGCCCTGTTCATCCACGAGATACGACTTCAACGTCGGCGTCGCGAGAAAGATCTGCGACAGCGCGTCCCGGACCGTCTGCCCGTCCACATGGACATCCGGCGTCGAGACATGGCGCTGCAGGCTCGGAGTGAATCGCACGAGAGGCATGGCTGGTTGGGGAACCTAGCACAGGTCGCCGCCAATCGGGACTCGACCGTGCCGCCTTGGCAGTGACCAGTCATCTGACATCAGCGCGCTACTTCCCCACCACCCACGTCGTCATGCAGCGCTGGTGCTGGACGACCGTGGTCTTCAACGGATCGAGCAGCTGGCCGCGCAGGGCGTCGGTGAGCGCCATCAACTGCGGCTCGTCGACCACGTAGCGCGTGGTGCCGTCTGGCAGCACGAAGTGACGCCCCGAGACGTGCTCGAGGGCCTCGTCGGCCATGCCGATGCTGGACACCAGTCGGGCGAAGAGCAGGCCGCCCGGCTTCAGCACGCGCCACATCTCCCGCACCATCGCCTCGAAATGCGCATCGTCGCGCGCGAAGTGCAGGACGGCGTTGCTGATGACGACGTCGAACGTGGCGTCGGGCAGGTGCAGCTGCTCGACGGCATCGACGCGAATCCGATCGGGTGACAGCGACGGGGCGAGCACGGCGGCCATCTCGCGGACGGCCATCACGGCGTGCGGGTCCTCGTCCACGGCGTGCACGTCGAAGCCCTCGCGCAGCAGGTAGACGAGATTGCGCCCACCACCGCAGCCGGCATCGAGCACGCGCATGCCCGGTGCGATGCGACCACGGAGCAACTGGTCGAACAGGTAGATGTCGATGTTGCCGAACTGCGCCTGCAAATCCATGGTCGTCAGCACCCGCGTGAATGGAACCAGAGGATGGGTCGCGCGGGCGCCTCAGGGCCGTGCACCCGCACCCAGCCGCTGCCCTGTGCCGCCGGTTCGTCTGGCGTACACGGGCTCGTGACCATCGTGACACGCGCCCAGTAGACCCCCCGGACCTGTGTCACCTCGCCGACGTCGACACTCGGCTCGAAGAGCTCGCCGGCCCCGGGCGGGGGGGCCAGCACGCTGAAGGCGCCGCCGGGACGCGTGTACAGCCGGCGGTCCCATGCCGGCCCGAGGTAGGTCAGGCTGTCCGTGAAGAGCTCGGCGAGCGGTCGATAGACACTGCGTGCCGTCGGCTTCACCCACACCAGCGCGGGTCGACCGCCCGTGGCCACCTGATACCAGCCGCCCCTGGTGGCCGTGACGATGAGCGACGGCTCTTCGTAGCCATGCTCCGCGGTGGCGACGTCGAAGGGGGCGCCGCCGATCACGGCGCGCACCTCCGGGAACTCGCACACTGTGACCGCGGGCGGACGCCCCTCCCCCCGCAGTTCTCCGATGGGCGCCCCGCCAGGGACCGCGAAGATCGGCAGGGTGGCGGGCGCGAACGGCTCGCAGTCTCCGGGCAGCAGCTCCGGCACCGCGAGAAGGCCGATGACGTACCCCTTGCGATCTCCCCCCGGGGTCTGGAGCGGGTTCTGCGCGATGCTCGGCGAGACGACCAGCGCCAGCAGCGCCAGGCTGAGGATGGTGCGCGTCACGCTAGTCGCCGCTGTCCTTCGGCTCCACCACGACCTCGGTGCGTACCGAGTTGGCGATGTAGCACTCGTGATGCGCCTCGTCGTGCAGCGCCTGCATCTGCTCGGCCGTGGGCTGTCGCTCGCCGCCGAACGCCACCTCGGGACGCAACACCACGCGCGTGATGGCCAGACGTCCGGCGTCGTTGCGCGCCATCGTGCCGACCGCCTGATCCTCGTAGCGATCGATCACATAGCCGTGCCGCGCGGCAATCGAGAGGAACCACAGCATGTGGCAGCTCGAGAGCGACGCCACGAACGCTTCCTCGGGATCGACGCCCATCGGATCGGACATCGGGACGGCGACCACGTGTGGCGATGACGACGCGGGGATCGTCGCGCCGCCGTCGAACATCCACCGGTGGGCACGACTGTACCGGTTGTCGGTGAACGCCGCGTCGAAGCGGTCCCACGAGACGGTGACGGTGTGTGTGGCCATGGGTGGCTTCCGATCTGCCGGGGATCACTGACCGTCGACCTGAAGGTCGACGGCTACCATGGGGGGCTTCCGATCTACCGGGGATCACTGACCGTCGACCTGAAGGTCGACGGCTACAGGAGTTTCACAGGCACGGGGATGACGTGGTGGATGACGTAGGTGCCGTAGTCGGCGCTGCGCGTCATGGGCTGCGTCCGCCCCTTGACGTCGGTGGCCCGCGACATCAGCACGGCCTCGGTGCCCGTGGCCGGCACCTGCCAGCGCAGGCGCCAGCGGCGCCACGTGACGGCACTCTCGGGATCCATGAACTCGGCATCACGCCAGCTCGCACCACCATCGGTGCTGACCTCGACGCGCGTCACCGTGCCGTCGCTCCACGCGGCGCCGACGATGTCGACGGTGGTCCCGCGCGTCACCTGCCCGTTGGCCGCCGGCCGGGCGATGTGCGACTTCACCTGCATGCCCATCAGCGGACGACGCAGCGGATGTCCGGTCGAGCGATCCCAGTACGCGTAATCGGTCGTTTCCCAATAGCTGCCGGACTCGCCCTTGATGGCGTCAATCGTCGACAGCCACTTGACCGACGCCATGCCGTAGCAGCCCGGCACGATCAGCCGGACGGGCGCACCGTGCGCCGCTGGCAACGGCTGGCCGTTGATCGCCCAGGCCACGAACACCTCGCGCGCCTTCGCCTCGGCGATCGAGATGCTGCGGTGGAAGGGAATCGCGCCGGAGGGGAACGGTGAGTTCTTGACCTCGCCCTTGTCCACACCCTCGAAGACGAGGCGGGTGGCATCGGTCGCGACACCGGCCTTCGCGAGCAGGTCGGCGACGCGCACGCCCGTCCACTCCGCGGTGCTGACGGCGCCTCGCTCCCACTGCACGCCCGGCACCTGCGGCGTCAGGTACTGACGGCCGTTGCCCGCGCACTCGAGCGTCACGACCTTCGAGATCTTCGGCAGCGCGCGGAGCTGGTCGAGCGTGAGCGTGAGCGGCTGCCCGACCGCGCCCTTGACCTGCAGCGTCCACGTGGCCGGGTCCACCGCCGGCACGGCGAAGTGGCTGCGCACGTAGTGCTGGTCGGTCGGCGTGAGGAACTCGGTCAGCGCACCGAAATCGCTCTCGAGATTCTCGGGGGCGGCCTGACGGACGATCCGCTTGCCCTGCATGGCGGCCTGCGCGAAGGCGTGGGAGGCACGCGCGGGCAGGGCCGTCAGGGTGGCGGCCATCGATCCGATCTTCAGAAACGTCCGGCGGTGCTGGGTCATGCGACGCGGCCCTCGCGCACGACCCCGAGTTTGGGGCACGTGCCGTTGAGAATGCACCGTCCACACTGGGGAAACACGGGCTTGCAGACGTGTTGGCCCCACGTGACGAGGTGCAGGTTGATGGTGGCCCACCAGCGGCGGGGTGCGACCTCGTAGAGGGCGCGTTCGGTCTGCTCCGGCGTGCGCGTGCGCACCCACCCGAAGCGGTTGGCGATGCGATGCACGTGCGTGTCCACGCAGATGTTGTCCTGGCTGCGGCACGCGACGATGAGCGTCAGGTTGGCCGTCTTGCGACCCACTCCCGGCAACGTCAGCAGCGCCTCCATCGTCGTCGGCACCTGGCCGCCGAAGTCCTTCACGAGGATCCGCGCCGTCTCCTTCAGGTGGACGGCCTTGTTGCGGTAGAAGCTGACGGGGTAAATCAGCGTCTCGATGCGCGCGAGTGGCAGCCGGGCAAGCGCGGCCGGATCGGCGGCCACGGCAAACAGCCGCAACGACGCCGCAAGGGTCACCGGGTCCTTCGTCTGCGCCGACAGCATCGTCGAGATCAGCACCTGGAAGGCGTCGCCCATCAGTTCCTCGGCGATCTTCTCGATGGCCGGCAGCTCCATCGACCTGATCGCCACGCCCAGCCGCTTCAGCGTCGGCGCCACCGGCAACGGCGGACGGAGCGTCGGGACCGCGACGGCACTCCTGGTCTTCTTCAACATGCGTTCGTTCGACGCTCGACGTCGGTCCTCGCGATCCCACGGTGAACGCCGGACAAGTCCGGCGGCTACAACCCCTTCATCCTTCTGCCCTTCCGCATGTCCGCATGCGGCATCGCGGCATCTCGGCATTGGCGTGTTTCAAGGAATGTGGCTTCCCGGAATCGGCGTCACCGGCGCCCGCCCCTCGAGCACCTCGACGAGATTCCTCGCGGCGAGGTTGCACATCGCCGTCCGGGTCTCGCGCGTGGCGCTGCCGAGATGCGGAATGAGGAAGGCATTGTCGAACTTCAGCAGGCCCGGGTGCACCACGGGCTCGAGCTCGTAGACGTCGAGCGCGGCGCCGGCGATCCAGCCGTTGTCGAGGGCCGACACGACCGACGCTTCCTCGACGACAGGTCCGCGCGCCATGTTCACCAGGTACGCCGTCGGCTTCATCAACCGGATGCTGGTGCGGTTGATGAGGTGATGCGTCTCCGATGACAGCGGCACGTGCAGGGTGACGATGTCCGAGCGCGTCAGGACCTCCTCGAACGACAACCCCTCGTAGGGCACGCCGTCTGGGCCGAGAATCTGCTCGTCCTGCCGGCGCGGCGACTTCATGTAGACCGTCCGCATGCCGAACGCGGCCGCCTTGGCCGCCACGGACTGGCCGATGCGGCCCATGCCGATCACGCCGAGCGTCTTGCCGACCAGGTCCATGCCGAGCAGGAAATCGAGCTGGAAGCCCTTCCACTGCCCGGCGCGCAGGATGCGCTCGCCCTCACCGAGGCGGCGGGTGACGCCGAGGATCAATCCCCAGGTCAGCGCGGCACACGCTTCGTTGAGCACGTCCGGCGTGTTGGTCACCACCACCTTGCGCGCGCGCGCCGCCGCGACGTCGATGTTGTTGTAGCCGACGGCGACGTTGCACACCACCCGCAGGTCGGGCAGCTGATCGAGGAAAGCGCCATCGACCTTGTCGGTGCCCTGCGCCACCAGGCCGGCGCAGCCCCTCGTGCGCGCCAGCAGTTCCTCGGGCGACGGGCTGCCCGTGCCGTCGAACACGTCCATCTCGGCGTGCTGGCTGATGAGCGCGAGCGTCTCCGGGAAGAGTCGGCGCGAGACGAAGACACGCGGGCGGGCAGGAGTGGTCATGGCGTTCGGGGGGCTGTTCGGGCCGAACAGCGGTCAGTGGCCGTACGACTGGCAGAAGCCGCAGTGGTGGCACCGCACCTGCGGCTCGACGACGCACGGGGCGTCAGGATCGGTCGGCGCCAGGAACACGAAGCGGCCGTGCGACAGGTGGGACTTGTAGCCTTCGCCAAGGCTTCGGCTGGCAGGCCCCGACCCATCCCTCCCATCGCTGCTTAGATGACGGGCGATGGCGTCGCGAATCAGCGCACGCAGGTCGTCGTCGTGCATCACCACACCTCCTCGGTCTTCTCGAGGGCATCGACGATGCCGATGATGGCGGCGTCGACGGGCGCCCCCTTGCGGCCGAGCGCATCACCGGCGGCCTTGCCTTCGATGACGAACAGCACGCGTTCGCCGACGCCGGCGCCGACGCTGTCCACCGCGAGCACGACCGTGCCCCGGGCGGTGCCATCGGGCAGTTCGGGCTGCACGAGCAGCAGTTTGGCGCCGTGCAGCTTGGGGTGCTTCTGCGTGGCGACCACGGTGCCGACGACGGTGCCGACCTGCATGTCAGGCGACCACGTCGGTCGAGTCCACGATGCCGACGATGCTGGCGTCGGTGGGGACGTCGACCGGATGGAAGGGGAACGCCGCCTCGCGACCGCGCACGAAGAACACCTGCTCGCCGACGCCGGCGCCTGCCGCGTCGGTAGCCACGAGCGCGCGCCCGACGTCGCTGCCGTCGCGGGCGACGGGCTGGATCATCAGCAACTTGACGCCTGACAACCGCGCGTCCTTGTGGGTGCAGACGACGGTGCCGACGACACGGGCGAGGTGCATGGGAAAACGCTCGCGTTCAGGCCATCGTGACGGTGTCGACGATGCCCACGATGGCCGCGTCGACGGGCGCCTGGCCCAGACCTTCGGCCATGCGCGCGGAGCTGCCGGAGACGACCAGCACCGTCTCACCGGTGCCGGCGTCCACCGTGTCCACGGCGACGAGTGGCGTGCCTTCGAGCTGACCGTCGGGGGACACCGGACGCACGACGAGCAGCTTGGCGCTGAGCAGTCGGTCGTCCTTGCGGGTCGCCACCACGGTGCCGACGACCCTGCCGAGGATCACTTGCTCGACGCCTTGCCGATCGGCAGCACGTCTTCGAGGTTGCTGTGCGGGCGCGGGATGACGTGCACCGACACGAGCTCGCCGACGCGGCGGGCGGCCGCGGCGCCGGCATCGGTGGCGGCCTTGACCGCCGCGACGTCGCCACGCACGATCGCCGTGACGTAACCGGCACCAATCTTTTCCCAGCCGACGAGCGTGACCTTGGCGGCCTTCACCATCGCGTCGGCAGCCTCGATCATCGCGACGAGGCCCTTGGTTTCGATCATTCCGAGTGCTTCACCCATATACGCATCACCTGGCGCCTGGCGCCCGCTTGCGCGGCCTGCCCGCGCGGGTCTGGACATCGTGGATCGAACAGGCCGCCGGACGGTGCCGGCGGCGACGCCTCACAGCGGCGCGCTCTCACACATCGCGCGTCACCTGGCGTACCGCGTCGGCGATGAGGGCCGCAAGCTCGCGGTATGTTAGCCGAATTTCCCCGCCATCGCCGCCGCCCGGGCCTGCTCCCGGGGCTGGTCCCGGGCCTGGCCCGGCCGGGGGCACGATCCGCGGCCCGTCCGACGAGGGCGCATCGACGAACTGGCACGTGGCCCCGTCGCTGCCGGCCAGCGCCGGATTGGTGCAGATCGGGGCCGGCGACTTGATGCCGTAGAAGTCGCGCAGGCCCTGGAGCCGGTCCACTTCCTGCCGCGAGATGAGGTTCTCGCCACCGAGCTGTCGCGCGACCAGCGTGATCTGCGCGAAGTGCTCCATGGTCTCCATCTTGTAGTACGCGTTCATCAGGTCCTGCCCGGCGGTCAGCGCGCCGTGGTTGGCCAGCAGCAGGCCATCGTGGGCGGTGATGTACTTCTTCACCGCGTCGGGCAGTTCCTGGGTGGACGGTGTGGCGTACTCGGCGATGGGCACGCTGCCCAGCGAGAAGATGATCTCGGCCAGCGACGACTTGTTGAGGGGCACCCCCGCGACCGCGAACCCGGTCGACAGCGGCGGGTGGGCATGGACCACGGCCCGCACGTCCGGCCGCATCTCGTAGACGGCCAGGTGCATCTTCAGCTCGGTGGACGCATCGCGATGGCCCGACACCTTCCGCCCCTGCATGTCGGTCACGACCATCATGTCCGGGGTCATGAAGCCCTTGGACACGCTCTTGGGCGTGGCGAGCAGGTGATGGTCGTCGAGCCTGACGCTGATGTTGCCGTCGTTGGACGCGACGTACCCGCGGGCGTAGACACGCCGGCCGACTTCACAGATGAGGGCGCGGAGCTCTTCTTCGCGGGGAAGCATGGGTCAGTACAGGGTAGGGCCGGGTCTCCGACCCGGCCGTCTCGGCCCGCTCGGAGAGCGGGCCCTACCCACGACCGGGGTCAGTGCGGCCGGGCCGCCTGCGCATCATAGGCGGATCGGCAGCGCTCTGAACAGAAGAACGCGGTGCCCTCGCTCGTCTTCATCGTCAGCGCCCGGTCCTGCAGCACGTAGGTGCCGCACACGGGGTCCTGCACCAGCGTGCCGTTGGAGCGGGCGACCCCGCCCTGCCCCCCGGTCCGCTCGCTCGGCTCGCCTGGCACCCGCGCCGCGCCCATCAGGCCGCGGAACAGCCCGCCGACGATCAGCATCAGCGCCCGCACCACCAGGAACAGCAGCAGGAGCCGCAGGAGCCAGCCGAGCACGGTCGTCAGGCCCCCTGCTTGGGCGCCGCGGGTGCCGGCGCCGCGCCACCCGTGGCGGGCGCACCGCCCGGCGTGACCTCGGGATGCGCGGACTTCAGGCCATCGAGGGCCTGTTTGGCCGCCCGCGCTTCCGGCGAATCCGCCGGCGCGAGGGCCACGACCTGGTTCCACGCCTGGCCCGCGCCCTCGAGATCCTGCTTGCCGAAGGCGCGCACGATGCCGAGGTTCAGCCAGGTCTTGCTGTGCTTTGGGTCGATCTCGAGCGAGGTGGCGAACTGGGCGAGCGCCTTGTCCACCTGGTTCGTGTAGTAGTAGCTGACCGCGAGGTCGGTGCTCACGTTGGCATTCGACGGCGCGATCTTCAGCGAGGCCTCGTACCACTTCGCCGCCTCGGTGTACTTCTCGGCATCGAAGTACAGATTGGCCAGCTGCGTCCGCACATCGGCGTCACCCGGCTTCTCGGCCGCCGCCTTCTCGAGCGCCTGGGCCGCCGCCAGGTCGATGGGCGGGGGCGTCGACGCCCCCTGCGCCTGCGCAGCCCCGCCAGCCGCCGCGGGCGCACTGGCCGCGACCGGCGCCGCAGGCCCCTGCACCGGAGCGACCTGTTGGGCCCCCAGCATCCATCCGCACAGCAGGCCGAACAGGGCCCCCGCGATTCCGACGACGATCGATTCTGATTTCATGGACGTTGCAGCAGCGGTGACGGCCCGCTCGGAGAGCGGGCCCTACCCAGCGATTCCCGATTCCCGATTCCCGGTGCCCGGTTCCCGGTTGGCGGTTCCCGGTCCCTAGATGATATCCCCCGCCGCCTCGCGGTACTCGAGCGTGGCCTGGCGCAGGCCGACGTAGAGCGCATAGCCGATCAGCGCGTGGCCGATGGACACCTCGTCCAGCCGCGGCATGGCCTGGACGAAGTCCGGCAGGTTCTCGAGGTCGAGGTCGTGCCCGGCATTGACCCCGAGCCCGAGATCGACCGCCGCCTGGGCGGCACGGACGAACGGCGCCAGCGTCTCGCCGAGCGGCGCCGTCGAGGTGGCGAAGGCGCGGGCGTACGGCTCGGTGTAGAGCTCCACCCGGTCCGCGCCGACCCGATGCGCCAGCTGGACGGCCTGCACGTCGGCATCCACGAACAGCGACACGCGGATGCCATGCCCCCGCAGCCGCGCAATCACGTCGCGCAGGTCGGTCTCGTTGGTGTCGGGCGGCCAGCCGGCCTCGCTCGTGATCTCGCCAGGACGCACCGGCACCAGCGTGCACTGGTGCGGACGCACCGTCTCCACGAGGTTCAGCAGGTCGGGCCGCGGGTCGCCCTCGATGTTGAACTCGACGGCGGTCCACGGGTCGAGCAGCTTCTTCAGGTCGTGCACGTCCTGAAACGTGATGTGCCGCGCATCGGCACGCGGATGCACCGTGATGCCGGGCGCGCCCGCCTCGATGCACACCCGCGCCGCATCCACGACAGAGGGAATGGCCCCGCCGCGGCTGTTGCGGAGGGTCGCGATCTTGTTGACGTTGACAGAGAGTTTGGCCATTTACGGTTTCACGGACGGCCATCGGCGTTCGGCCGACGGCCTTCGACGAATAGAGATGTAGCGGCCGGACGTGTCCGGCCGTCTGGTGCGCCGGGTGCGCCGGACAAGTCCGGCGCCTACGCCTTGAGCCTTGAGCCTGAGGTGATGAGCCCTGAGCCCTGAGCCTGATGTGATGAGCCCTGAGCCCCGAGCCCTGAGCCTATCCCGCGCCCAGGGCTGCCTTCGCGGCGTCGGCGATCTCGTGGGCCCAGGTCTCGATCTCCTGCTGATCGCGGCCCTCGAGCATGATGCGCAGCAGCGGCTCGGTGCCGGAGTAGCGCACGAGCAGGCGACCGTCGGCGCCGAGGCGACGCTCGACGCTGTCGATCACCGCGGCGATGGCCGGCACCTCGGCCACGGGCACGCGCCGACCGACGCGGATGTTGACGAGCACCTGCGGGTACGTGACCAGCTCCGACGCCAGATCCATCAGCGACTTGCCGGTTTCGGCCATCACCCGCAGCACGCTCAGCGCCGTGACGATGCCGTCGCCGGTGAAGAGGTGCTCGGCCACGATGACGTGGCCCGACTGCTCGCCGCCGAGCGCGTAGCCATGCTCGCGGATCTCCTCCATCACGTACTTGTCGCCCACCGCCGTCCGGAGCAGCCGGATGCCGTGGCGCTCGAGGGCGCGTTCGAGCCCGAGGTTGCTCATCACGGTGGCGACCACCGTGTTCTTCGGCAGGCCTCCCGACCGCTGCAGGTGCAGCGCCAGGATCAACATGATCGCGTCGCCGTCGACGATGGTGCCCTGCTCGTCCACCATGAGGCAGCGGTCACCGTCGCCGTCGAAGGCGATGCCCAGCGCCAGCTGCTTGTCGCGAACGAGGGCCTGCAGCGCCTCCAGATGCGTCGACCCGCAGCCCAGGTTGATGTTGCGGCCGTCGGGGTCGGCGCCGATGACGTGGACGTCGAGATCGAGGTCACGGAACAGCCGCGGCGCCACGGTGGTGGTGGCGCCATTGGCGCAGTCCAGACCGATGCGCAGACCGCTGACGTTGCCCACGAAGGGCAGGGCCACCCGGCAGTGCTGGATGTAGGCGTCGACGACCTCGTGCGACTCGATCTCGGCGGACGCGTCGCTCGAGACGACGAAATGCGGGTCGGCGACCAGGGCTTCCACCTGCCGCTCGAGCGCCTCGTCGAACTTCTGGCCGTGCCCCGAGAACACCTTGATGCCGTTGTCCTCGTAGGGATTGTGTGACGCCGAGATCACGATGCCCGCGTCGAAGTCCTCGGCGCGCGTGATGACGGCCACCGCCGGCGTCGGCACCACGCCGGCCGACAGCAGATCACCCCCCACGGCGCGCACGCCGCGGGCCAGCGCCCGCTCGATCCAGAAGCCGGACTCGCGCGTGTCGCGGCCCGTCAGGATCCGCACCGGGCCCTGATGGGGCAGCACGCGCACGAGCGCCGCTCCGAGCCGCATCACGGTTGTCTCGTCGAGCGGCGGCTGACCAGCCACGCCGCGCACACCATCGGTTCCGAACAGTTTCATAAGGGGCTCAGGGCTAGGGCTCAAGGCTCAAGCGGGCGCTCAGCGAATGGTGACGGTCACCGTCGCCGGTTCGATGCGTTCGACGGCGACGCCCTGGGCATTGGGCACACGCACGGGCACGGCATGCTGGCCGCGCGCCAGGCCGGTCAGGTCGACGTCGGCCACCAGATCCGCGGCGTCCAGGCCCGCGATGCGTTCGCGCGTCCCGCGCACGAGCACCGTCACGGTGGCCGGCGTGATCCGCGCGGTGAACCCGCGCGCCAGGTTGGCCGCGATGATCTTGACGCCGGTGAGGTCCTGCTGCACCGGGGCCGGCACGATCTCCACCGTCACCAGGGCCACCTGCGGTTCGCGGAGGCGGACCGTCGAGTCCTCGACGCCGACCGTCACGCGGTCGGTGACCGACTTGCGGGCGCCATCGACGCGCACCGGTTCCGTGGTCGCCTCGCGAAGTGCCTCGAGGTGCCCCACCGGCCCGAGCACCTGCACGGTCGACGGCGAGGTCGTGATCTGCCCCACCACGTACCCGGGCTCCGGCTCGCCTTCGATCACCGGCGACACCGGCACCACCTTCTGCCCGGCGTACTGGAAGTCGAGCGACACGGTGGGCGGCGTCACCTGCACCACCTGGACGCCGAACGGCACGCGGACCTCGCTCGACTGCAGGTTGAAGATGCGGGTGCCCGGCCGGGCATTGGTGAGGTCGAGCGCCGCCACGACGTCGCCCTGGACCACGCGCGCGAGGTTGCCGGACGACCCGCGCAGCCGGACGTCGGCCTGGCCGGGCGGGTCGCCGACGATCTCCATCCCCGGCGGCACGTTCTGGTACTCGAGCGGCACCCGGATGTTGCGTTCGACGGTGCTCTGCCCCGAGATGCTCAGCCAGAGCACCGACGCCACGGCGAGCGACAGCGCCTTGAGCGGCAGATTGGCAAAAGGTCGCAGCGCCATGGTCAGGGTCGCGGCCGCGTCCGGCGGCCAGGCTTGCGCTGGAGCACCAGCTGGGTGAGGCGGGCCCGCAGCGTCTCGGCCGTGAACCCGCGTGAAATCTGTCCCTCGGTGGCGAGCGAGATGCGTCCGGTCTCCTCGGACACGACCACCGCCACCGCGTCGTTCTCTTCCGTGAGCCCGATGGCGGCGCGATGCCGCGTCCCGAGGTCGGTGCCGACGGAGGGATTCACCGTCAACGGCAGGAAGCACGACGCGGCCGCGATCTTGTTCTCCTGGATGATCACCGCCCCATCGTGCAGCGGTCCGCTCGTCTGGAACAGGGTGACCAGCAGATCGTGGGTGACCATCGCATCGAGCGGGATGCCGCTCTCGATGTAGTTGCGCAACCCGATCTGCCGCTCGATGACGATCAGCGCGCCGACCCGCCGCTCCGACAACTGCACCGCCGCCGTGACCACCTCCTCGATGGTCTCGTCGTCGTTCTCGCTGCGCGAGAAGGCGCGCACGAACGGCGTCCGGCCGAAGTGCGCCAGCGCCCGCCGGATGTCGTTCTGGAACAGCACGATGGCCGCGAAGACGACGTAGCCGATCATGTTGCGGATCAGCCAGTTGACCGTCTGCAGCGGGGCGGCCAGCGAGAAGAAGTAGAGCCCCACCAACAGCGCCGACCCGAACGCCATCTGCATGGCGCGCGTGCCACGGATGAGCACCAGCGACTCGTAGATGATCACCGCCACCACGAGGACATCGACGATGTCCCACGCCGTGATGGGCGTGCGGCTGATCCACGTGAAGAGGGCGTCCATGGCAGTCGGGCGACAGGCCGGCGATCAGGACTCGCCGGGCTGGGCTACGGCGCTGATCATATCTGCCACGCGCACGGCCTGCACACTGCCAGCCACGTCGTGGACCCGCACGATGTGGCAGCCCGACAACACCGCCACGGTCGCGGCCGCCAGGCTGGCGGCATCCCGCTGCGCTGGCGGGCACTCCCCGATGGCCTGCTGCAGGAACGACTTGCGCGAGGCGCCGACCAGCATCGGCAGGTCCAGAGCCCGCAGGGCCGGGTGGGCCAACTCGCGCAGCAGCGCCCAGCTCTGCGCGGCCTGCTTGGCGAACCCGAGTCCCGGGTCCACCATGAGCGCGTCGCGCGTCACGCCGGCGTCGGTCGCGGTCCGCACGCTCCAGCCCAGTTCCGCCGCCACCTCGGCCGCCACGCTCGCGTAGGAGGCGTGGCGATACATCTCGGCGGGCGTGCCGCGCATGTGCATGAGCACCAGGGCGGCGCCCGTCTCGGCGGCGACCCGCGCGAGGGCAGCATCACGGCGCAATCCGCTGATGTCGTTGATCATGACCGCGCCGGCGTCGACGGCCGCCCGCGCCACGACGGCCTTGGTGGTGTCGATGGACACGGGCACCCCGACCCTGGCGGTCAGGGCCGCGACGACCGGCTCGACGCGGCGGCGTTCCTCCTCGGCCTCCACCGGCGGCGCCCCGGGTCGCGTCGACTCGCCGCCCACATCGATCAGGTCCGCGCCCGCCTCGACCATGGCCAGCGCCGCGTCCACCGCCAGCGGGAGATCGTCGTAGCGTCCGCCGTCCGAGAAGCTGTCAGGCGTGACGTTCAGCACCCCCATCACCAGGGTCCGCCGGCCGAGTTCCAGCGTTCGGCCATCTGGCAGCGAGAGCGTGTAGTGACGACGGGGCGTGGGGGGCATCGGTAATGTGAAATTGTAGATTTGAAATTTCTCGGCGGCTCGGATCACGCCGTCACCGCTCGGAGCTGCTGGCTCGACATTCCGACATCTGGGCCGGAACGACGAAAGGCGCCACCGTGTGGTGACGCCTTTGTCTGGTGCAACTCGAATTTCAAATGTCCAATTTCAAATTGCGAGTGCTGTCCTACTCCTGTGCGAGCGGCTTGTTCGCGATGGGCATGGCCGGCACGATCGACGGGCGGGGGCGCCGCTCCTCGGTCGTGGCCTCGGAGGGCGCGCCTGGCGTGGCCAGCGGCTCCGGGGCGTCGAGCGCCTTGCCCGCGATGATGGCGCGGACCTGGTCGGCGTCGAGCACTTCACGGATGAGCAACTCGTCGGCGATGCGCTGCATCGCGTCCTTGTGCTTCTCGATGATGCTGCGCGCGACGTCGTAGCCCGTCATCACGATCGACTGGACTTCCTCGTCGATCCGGATGGCGGTGTGCTCGGAGTAGTCGCGATGCTGGGCAATCTCGCGGCCGAGGAAGATCTGCTCTTCCTTCTTGCCGAAGCTGAGCGGCCCGAGGGCACTCATGCCCCACTCGCACACCATCCGACGCGCCAGGCCCGTGGCCTGCTCGATGTCGTTGCGCGCCCCGGCGGTCTTCGTGTGGCAGAAGATCTCGTCGGCGATGCGGCCGGCCATGGCCACCGCAATCTGCGACTCGGCTTCTTCCTTCGAGAAGTCCACCTGCTCGCCCTGCGGCAGGAACGACGTCAGGCCGAGCGCCATCCCGCGCGGGATGATCGTGACCTTGTGCAGCGGCACGGCATTGGGCAGCAGGGCCGCCACGAGCGCGTGACCGGCCTCGTGGAACGCCGTGTGCCGCTTCTCGTCGTCGCTGATGATCCGCGACCGACGCTCCACGCCCATGATGACCTTGTCCTTGGCCATCTCGAAGTCGTCCATCGTCACCACCTTGCGGTTCTGGCGGGCGGCGATGAGGGCCGATTCGTTGACGAGGTTGGCGAGGTCCGCCCCAGCGAAGCGCGGCGTGCCGCGCGCGATGACGTTGAGCTTCACGTCGTCGCCCATCGGGATCTTCTTGGTGTGGACGGCGAGAATCTGCTCACGGCCACGCACGTCGGGCAGGTCGACCACCACGCGGCGGTCGAAGCGGCCCGGGCGCAGCAGCGCCGGGTCCAGCACGTCGGGACGGTTGGTCGCCGCCACGAGGATCACGCCCTCGTTGCTCTCGAAGCCGTCCATCTCGACGAGCAGCTGGTTCAGCGTCTGCTCGCGCTCGTCGTGCCCACCACCGAGACCGGCGCCGCGGTGACGGCCGACGGCATCGATTTCGTCGATGAAGACGATGCAGGGGGCGTTCTTCTTGCCCTGCTCGAACAGGTCGCGCACACGGCTGGCGCCGACGCCGACGAACATCTCGACGAAGTCCGAGCCGCTGATGGAGAAGAACGGCACGTTGGCCTCACCGGCCACCGCGCGCGCCAGCAGGGTCTTGCCCGTGCCCGGCTGCCCGATGAGCAGCACGCCCTTGGGGATGCGCCCGCCGAGCTTCTGGAACTTCTGGGGTTCCTTCAGGAAATCGATGATCTCCTGGAGCTCTTCCTTGGCCTCGTCCACGCCGGCGACGTCCTTGAACGTCACCTTCTTCTGGGATCCGGACGACAGCTTCGCGCGGCTCTTGCCGAACGACAGGGCCTTGTTGCCCCCGCTCTGCATCTGCCGCATGAAGAAGATCCAGAAGCCGATCATCAGAAGGATCGGGGCCCAGGTGTAGAGGAACATCCCCCACGGGCTGCCGGTCTCTTCCTTGGCGTCGAGCACGACCTTGTTGGCGACGAGCTTGTTGCCAAGGCCTTCGTACTGGCTGGGCGCGTACGTGCGCGCCTTCTCGCCCGACTTGTAGGTCGCGACGATCTCCTGCCCCGTAATCGTGACCTTGTCGATCTTGTTCGTGTCGAGCTGCTGTACGAATTCACTGAATGGGATGACTTCTTCGCGGGCCTGGAACGTAGTGGAGAAGTTCCAGATCAAGACCCCGACGATGACGAGCACCATCCAGAAGAGCAGGCTCCTGAGCGTCGAGTTCAAGCCTTTCCTCCTGACCGCGTAGCGTGCAAGAGTAGCACGGCGGTCGTGTGTGCCTTGACTGCAAATTCCTCGCCGACGGCGAGGCCCACCACCCACACAATCTGTCCGTCGTCTTTCGTGATCACTGGGATTCGTCCGCGGTCGGCCCGCGGAATCTTGCGGTTGACCATCAGGTCCTGAATCTTCTGACTGCCCGGAGCCCCGGTCGGCCGCACCCGGTCCCCCGGGAGCCTGCCGCGGATGCTCAGGACGCTGCCTGCCCTGTCGGCATCGAGGGCGACCGACCAGCCGTCCGCGAGCGCCGGAAGACCGTCTGCCTCCCAGGCGTCGCGTCGAAACACCGACGCCTCGATGTGTACATCTGCCTCACGAATCTCGACCGCACCCGGCACCACCAACGGCCGGGGCACCAGCGACCGAACCGACTCATCCACAGGTTCGACCGCAGAAGACAACCGCAACTGCGACCCCGCCCGCCAGACCCGGAGCGGACCCAATCGCGCCTGGCGTCCGCTGCGGACGGTCTCGAGTCGCTCGAGGCCGTCGACCAGGGCCAGCGACACCTTCCCTTTCGGCAGCATCTGCTCCAGCACGGCCATGCGGACGCGACGCCGCAACATGGGCGGCACCGCCTCCAGGCGGGGCAGGTCGAGCAGGAACCCACCTTCCGCGTGGGGCATCAGCACCGACGGCAGTTCCACCGCCACGCATGCCGCCAGCCAGCGCTCATCGTCTCTCCACGCGTCGGCCTGCCGGGCCAGCCGTTCGGGCAGGGACGGCCCGGCCGCCGCCATCAGTGCCGGCAACAGCTCGTGCCGCACACGATTGCGGGGAATCCCGAGATCGCGGTTGGTGGCGTCCTCCCTCCATGTGAGACCCCGCTGGGCCACGTAATGTTCCACGTCGCTCCGGCGCATCTCGAGGAGGGGGCGGATCAGCAGGCCCTGGCTGGGCCACATCCCGGCGAGGCCCCGGGTGCCTGCCCCGCGCAGGAACCGCAGGACGACCGTCTCGGCCTGGTCGTCCAGCGTGTGCCCGACGGCGATGCGGGTCGCGAGCCGACGACGGGCCGCGAGGCGAAAGGCCACATGTCGCAGCGCGTGCCCGGTGCGCTCGAGGGACCACTTGCGCCGGCGCGCCTCGGCGGCGACGTCCACGTGGACCAGATCGAACGGCAGGGCGAGGGCGCCGGCCAGGTGCTCGCAGAAGGCGGCGTCGGCGTCGGCCTCATCCCCGCGGAGCCCGTGGTGGACGTGCACCACGCCCGCAAGCCTGGCGCGGGCGCGCGGCGCGAGCGACGCGAGGACGTGGAGCAGGGCGACCGAGTCGGCCCCGCCAGACACCGCGACGAGGATGCGATCCCCCTCGGTCAGCAGGGCATGGCGACGAATCGTCGCCCACACGCGGGTGGAAAATCGGGTCACGGCGCGGTCACGACCATGGCACAGGGACGGCCATGGAACCAGCGGGCACTGATCACAGTCTGATGAGGGCTGAT
>NZ_JALHPM010000086.1:0-27412 GCF_022842525.1 Luteitalea sp. | reverse complement strand
GCCCACGGCCACGCCGGGACGCGTGCGCGCCAGCGTCGCTACGTCCATGGCGTCGGCCGCCGCGCGGAACGCGAAGGCGCCCGCATCCGGTCGGCTCAGCAGCCACGTTGCCGATACCAGGTCCCGATAGCCGAGCAGGTGCGCGTGCGTAGTGCTGACGCGCATGGCCTGGCCGAGCGACTGCGGCCGAAACAGCGCCCAGCCGGCGAAATAGAGCGTAGTGAGGCCGATGGCCGTGGCCGACCAGTGGATGGCGCGCTCGGAGTCCATGCTGAGAGGACCCCTGCGAGCCGTCATCGGTTCCCGGCTGAGGCAGGAACAATTCAAGATTCAAAGTTCAGAATGAAGCGCGGGGCGAACACCGCCGGGCAGCCGCCGCAACGGCCTGGTCGCCCGTGCGGCGCAACCACGCAACGCGGAGCGTCTGCTTGCCCGGGGCGGCCGGGCATGCTAGAAGCCGGAGATGCCCGCCGTTCCGCTCACAGTGGTGGCTCCCCTTGTAGTGTTCGCCAGCGTGGCGATCACCGTGGGTGTGTGGGCAGCGCTCTCACTCGTCGTGCGGCCCAGTGCCGAGTCACTGTGGTGGACCCAGGCCGTGGCGGTGTCCGCGGGCGCGCTCTTCGCCGCGCGATGGAGCGGTCAGAGCCGATGGGCACGGAGCGCCGTGCCGGCATTCGCCTTCAGTATCCTGGCCTTGCAGCACCTCCGCACCCACGGCGTGACGGTCGTCGGTGTGGTGCTGGTCGCCGTCGCCGTGGGGCTGAACGTCCTCCACGTATCAGCGATGCGCGCGCGCCAAGGCTGACGCTTGCGGCATTGACAAGTGCGGTGTTATGCGGGGAGTGATTGGTCGGGACGGCGAGATTCGAACTCGCGACCCCCTGAACCCCATTCAGGTGCGCTACCAGGCTGCGCTACGTCCCGACATGCGCCGTGCGGCGCGAAGGCGGATTGTACCGCATCACGGGCAGGCTGAACAACGGTCCCGACGCCGTGATCAGCCTCGTCGTCCGCGCCTGGCCGTCGGCGACGCGCCCGGGGCGGCCTCGCCGCTCAGGAACTCGAGCAGCGACCGCATGTCCTGCTTGATCTGCACGAGCGTCTCGCGCGCCACGGCCGGCACGACGGGGGGCGCCGCCTCCGCCGACGGCGACGCCGTGGCCCCCGAAGGCGCAGCGACCACCGGAGCGGGGGTGGCTGGCGCGGACGCAGGCGTGACCACAGGCACCGGTATGGGCGCGGGCGTCGGCGCCTCGTTCGCCGGTTCGGCACGCGGCGCAGCGGTCTTCGCCTGCGCGGCCTTGGCCTGCGCCGCCTGGACTTCGGCGACGAACGCGAACAGGTCGTCCTGGGGCGGCGGCTGTTCGGCATCGAACCGGCGCCGAACGCCCGACAGCGTCAGGCCCTCGACGAACACGAGGTCGCGGATGCGCAGCACCCGCTCGACGTCGACCCGACGATAGATCCGCGGTCCGCCCGGCGTCTTCGACAAGCCGAGGTCCGGGAACTCGGATTCCCAGGACCGCAGCACGTAGGGTTGGATCTGCGCGAGTTCGCAGACCTCGCTCGCCTTGAACGCGGGCTTGTCCGGAATGGTCACGCTCTGGGAATCCGCCACGGGGGAAGTATAGAACTCGGGAATCGGGAACCGGGAATCGGGAACCGGAAACCGTCCTATTTCTCGCCCCGCTCCCGCCCGCCCCGCTTTCGGACGGTGATCCGGATCGGCGTGCCCTCGAAGCCGAACGTCTCGCGCAGGTTGTTGATGAGGAAGCGCTCGTACGAGAAGTGGAACGCCGTCGCGACGTTGGTGAAGAACACGAACTGGGGCGGACAGGTGCCGGTCTGCGCCGCATACAGGATCTTCACGTGGCGCTTGTCCGGCGTCGAGGGCGGATGCTCCCGGCCGACACGCTCGACGAAGCGGTTGAGCTCCCCCGTCGTGATCCGCTTGCGGCGGGCGGCCGCCACGCGATCGACCGTCTCGAGCAGCTTCTGGGCCCGCTCCCCCGTCAGGGCCGACAGGTGCAGCAGCGGGGCGTAGTCGAGGAACTTCATCCGGTAGCGCTGTTCCTCGTCGAAGGTCTTGTAGTAGCGGTCGCCCTCGCCCTTGGTCAGGTCCCACTTGTTGGCGGCGATGATCATGCCGCAGCCGAGGCGCTCGGCCTCCCCGGCGATGGCGGCGTCCTGATCGGTGGCGCCCTGCGAGGCGTCGATCACCAGCACGGCCACGTCGGCGCGTTCCATGGCGCGCTTGGCGGTCAGCACGCTCACCATCTCGACGGTGTGCGCGCTGGCCACCTTGCCGGGCCGTCGGATGCCCGCCGTGTCGACGATCCGGAAGGTGCGCTTGTGCCACTGCAGCAGGGTGTCGATGGCATCGCGGGTCGTCCCCGGGATGTCGCTGACGATGGTCCGCTCTTCCCGAAGCAGCCGGTTGACGAGCGACGACTTGCCGACGTTGGGCCGCCCGACGATCGCGACCGCGATCTCGTCCGGCGACTCCAGCGTCACCGCTTCGCCGACCTTCCCCGCCGCCTTGAGCTGGACCTGGACCTCGTCCATCAGCTCGTGGACGCCGGTGCCGTGCTCGGCCGCGATCTCGAAGACGTGATCGAAGCCGAACGCGAAGAACTCGTACATCCGGTCGCGGGCCCGCTTGTCGTCGGCCTTGTTGACGGCCAGCAGCACCGGCGCCTGGGCCACCCGACGAATCTCCGCCGCAATCTCGTCGTCTCCCGACACGCGCCCCTCGCGGCCATCGACGACGAACACGATCAGGTCCGCCTGCAGGATGGCGCGCTTGCCGTGCTCGACCACCATGTCGTGCAGCGGATCCTCGGTGTGGCCGAAGATGCCGCCGGTGTCGACGAGCTTGAACGGCATGCCCTGCCACTCGGCGTCATGCGCCATGACGTCGCGGGTCGTCCCGGCCATCGCGTTGACGATGGCGCGGCGAGTGCGGGTGATGCGATTGAACAGCGTCGACTTCCCTACGTTGGGGCGGCCGACGAGCACCACGGTGGGCAGCGCGCGGGCGTGTGAACCGGTCATGCGGACATCTTGCGGATTGACACTCTAAACCCCTGTATCTATGCTTCTTAGCGGCTCACGATGATCAAGGTCGACATCATCAACGAAGTGGCGACCATCGCCGACATCACCAAGGTGAAGGCCGAGGTCGCCGTCGAGGCCGTGTTCGAGGCGATGCGTGAAGCCATGAAACGTGGCGAACGCATCGAACTGCGCGGTTTCGGCGTCTTCCAGGTGAAACCGAGAAAACGCGGCATCGGCCGCAACCCCCGGACGGGCAAGGAGGTGCGCATCCCGCCGGGCCGCACCATCCGCTTCAAGCCGGGTAAAGAACTGCAGAACATCGGCGGCTGAGCCCCATCAGCCCGTGTCCACGCCTCCGCTCCCACCCCCCGACACCGACGCCTCACCCGATCCTCGCCCGACGGTCGTCCCCATGCAGTGGTCTGCTGCCGAGGGCGCCTGGGTGACCGGTTCGCCGCCGTCGATGGAGCCTCGGGCGCGCTACGGGTCGCGCCCCTGGGTGCATCTGTTGCTGCTCCTGGCGACCCTGTACACGATGACGGAGGCCGGCGCCGGCTTCTACCTGAACTACCTGACCGCTGTCGGGCTGCGCCCTGCGCCGCCTGACCTGACCCGCGTGCAGGCCTATCTGGGGGGACTCTGGTTCAGCATCCCGGCCCTGCTGATCCTCGGCTCGCACGAGATGGGTCACTACATCGCGTGTCGATATTACCGGATTCCCGCCTCCCTCCCGTACTTCGTCCCGGTGCCGACGCTGGTCGGGACACTCGGCGCCGTGATTCGGATGGCCCTGCCCGGTACGCGCCGCGCCCTGTTCGATGTCGGCATCGCCGGCCCGATCGCCGGCTTCCTGGTGCTGCTGCCCCTGGCGACCTACGGCGTCTCGCACTCGTACGTCGTCCAGTTGCCGCGCGCCGTGGCCCTGCAGGGCTTCAATCTCGGCGACCCCCTGCTGCTGACGTGGCTGCAGCACACGTTCTTCGGCACCCTGCCCGACCGCAGCGTCTTCGTGATGCATCCCACCGGGTTCGCCGCCTGGTTCGGTCTGCTGGCCACCGCGCTCAATCTGTTCCCGGCCGGACAGCTCGACGGAGGCCATATCGTCCACGCGCTGGTCGGACGCGCGTCGCGGTACGTCACCATCGTCTCGATCCTGATCCTGGTGAGTCTGGCGGTCTTCGTGTCGTACAGCTGGGCGGTGTGGAGCGCGCTGCTGGTGCTGATGGCTTACGCGTTCGGCCTCGACCACCCGCCCGTCGGTGAGGAACACCTCCCGATCGGCCGGGGGCGCATCGCGCTGGCCGTCTTCGCCGTCGTGATGTTCGTGCTGAGCTTCACCCCGGTGCCCATCAGCCCAATCGACTTCATCGGCGGGCGCTAGCGGCGGCGAGGGCGACCGATCGGGCTCCGCGGGAGATCACTGACCGTCGACCTGCTGGTCGGGCTCCGCAGCAGATCACTGACCGTCGACCTGAAGGTCGACGGCTACAGTCGGCGGCTCCTCACAGCATCGACAGCGGATCGACGTCCACGGTGACGTGCTTGTGCAGCGATGGCATGGCGCTGAGCGCCTGCCGCGTCGACTGACGCATGGCCGCGCGATCCCGCCCCTTCAGGAACAACTGCACGCGCGACTCGCCGCGGAGACGCCCGAGCGGCGCCGGGGCGGGGCCGAGCACGCCGAACCGCTCCGCCGCCAGGCTCCGGAGGCGCTCGGCCAGCACCCCCGCCTCCCGGAGCGCCGTCGCCAACGATTCGTGCCGCACGACGATGTTGATCAGCGAGAGCCAGGGCGGATAGCGCATGCGCTCGCGGAATTCGAGTTCCCGCTCGACGAACTCGTCGTAGGCCTGCCGGGACGCCATGCCGATCGCGTAGTGATGCGGGTGCAGCGTCTGGACGATGGCCTCGCCACGCACGTCGCCGCGGCCGGCACGCCCCGCGACCTGTGTCAGCAGCTGGAACGTGCGCTCGGCGGCACGGAAATCCGCCACGCCGAGGCCGATGTCGGCCGAGACCACCCCCACCAGCGTGACCTGCGGGAAGTCGTGCCCCTTGGCGATCATCTGCGTGCCGACGAGGATGTCGATCTCGCGCGCCGCAAACCGGCCGAGCACGGCCCCGATGGCGCCGCGACGCTGCATCGTGTCGCGATCGACTCGCGCAATCCGGGCGTCGGGGCAGGCGGCGTGCACCTCCTGCTCGACGCGCTCGGTGCCGATGCCCGTGTACTCCAGGAACTCGCCCGTGCACGACGGGCAGGCCTCCGGCAGCGGCGCGGCATAGCCGCAGTAGTGGCACCGCACCTGCGCCGCGCGGCGATGCACGGTGAGCGTCACCGCACAGTTGGGACACTCGGCCGTGTTGCCGCAGCCGCGGCACAGCAGCGACGGCGCATAGCCACGTCGATTGAGCAGCACCATGGCCTGCTCGCGGCGTGCGAGGCAGGCCTGCAGGGCGTCGCGCAACGTCGGGCTCAGGACCACGTCCGGGCCGTCCTGCGCGAAGACGTCGCGCATGTCGACGGTGCGCACCTCGGCCAGCGGCCGATTGTTGACGCGTTCACGCATCCGCACCAGCCGGTACCGCCCCTCGGCGGCATGCCGCCAGGTCTCGAGCGAGGGCGTCGCCGACCCGAGCAGCGCGAGGGCGCCCGCGTCCCGGGCCCGCACCATCGCGGCATCGCGCCCGTGGTACCGCGGGCTCTCCTCCTGCTTGTACGCGGTGTCGTGCTCTTCGTCGACGATCACCAGCCCGAGCCGCGGCAGCGGCGCGAACACCGCCGACCGCGTGCCGATGACGATGTCGACCTCGCCTCGCCGGATGCGGTGCCACTGGTCGTAGCGCTCGCCGTCGGAGAGCCCACTGTGCTGGATGGCGACGCGCTCGCCGAACGCGCGCCGGAACAGCGACGCCACCGCCGAGGTCAGCGCGATCTCGGGGACGAGCAGCAGGACGCCCCGCTCCTGCGTCAGGGCCGCCCGCGCCAGGCGCAGGTAGACCTGCGTCTTGCCGCTCCCCGTGACGCCGTGCAGCAGCGCCGGATGGAATCCCTGGCCGATGAGGGGCTCGAGGACGGCGAGCGCGTCGGCCTGCTCGGGCGTCACCGGGAGGAACAGCGGCGCCGCCAGCACCTCGGACGTGCCGGCCGATCCGCTCGCGAACGGGTCCCGGGCGACGGCGCGCCACTCGACCTGCGCCAGTCCCATCGCCACGAGGCGCCGGACCACCTCGCTGCCGATGCCCTGATCGCGCAACACGCTGGCGTCCATGCCCTCGGGGGTCCCGACGAGCACGGCGATCGCGGCGGCCTGCTTGGCGCCGAGACGGGCCGTGGCGGGCTCGAAGGCGGCGGCGGTCGGACGGATCCAGCGCTGCTTGCGCGACGCATCCGCCTTGCCGGTGACCACGGGCTGCAGCCGCACGGTGCCGGCCTTGAGCAACCGGCGCACGGCGCGCGAGATGATCTCCGGCGTCGCGTCGAAGCCCTTCGCCCGCGTCGCCACGGCGCGCGCGACCTGCCGGCGCACCACCGGTCCCTTCTCGCGCAGGAGGTCCAGGATGGCCTCGTCCACCGGCTGGTCGAGGGGCAGTTCGCGGGCCGCGTGCCGCTCCGCATCCGCCGCATCGTCGGCCAGCGCCAGCGTCATGTCGCTGCGCAGCCACCCCTTGGGCGGCATCGCCGAGGAGATGACCTCGCCGGGACCGGCCAGGTAGTAGTCGCCCACCCACAGCGCGAGATCGACGACCTCCTCGGGCAGGAACGTCACATCGTCGAGGACCTCGAGGATGTCGCGCAGGCGGGCCGGGGTCTCGTCGTCGAGGGGCGCGTTGTCGTGCGTGACGAGGCCGGTGACCTTGCGCGGGCCGACCTGCACCACCACGCGCGTGCCCCGGGGCGCCTGGACGCCGTCGGGCAGGCGGTAGGTCAGCAGACCGAGCCCGGGCACGGGCACGGCCACGCGGACCAGGCGCATCAGCGCTCCTCGCCTCGCAGGAGGGATCGCACCAGCTTCATGTCCTCCCACGTCTCCCGCTTCTTGTCGGGACTGCGCAGGAGATAGGCCGGATGGAAGGTCGGCACCAGCTGGGCGCCGCGGAACGGGTGCACCTGCCCGCGCAGTTTCGTGATCGGCGTGTCGGTACGCAGCAGCGACTGGGCGGCGAACTTGCCGAGCGCGACGATCACCCGGGGCTTCACCAGATCGATCTGGCGGAACAGGAAGGGCTCGCAGGTCGCCACTTCATCGGGCTCGGGATTGCGGTTGCCCGGCGGGCGGCACTTGATGACGTTGGCGATGTAGACGTCCTCGCGCCGCATCTCGATCGCCTCGATGATCTTCGTCAGCAACTGGCCCGCACGTCCGACGAAGGGAATCCCCTGGACGTCCTCGTCGCTGCCCGGGGCCTCGCCGACGAACATCAGGTCGGCCGACGGGTTCCCGACGCCGAAGACCACCTGGGTGCGGCCGAGCGTGCACAGCTTGCAGCGCGTGCACTGCGGCCCGATGTGTGTACGCAGCTCGTCGAGAGAATCGAATGACGCCATTGGGGCGGACCGATCGGCGAGCAGTCCGTCTCCTCCATGACCGTCGACCTGATGGCCGACGGCGACAAGACTCGGGTCGACGGCCACAGGGCCGCGAACGTCGGGTAGGGCCGACTCTCCGATGGGTAGGGCCGGCTCTCCGAGCCGGCCGTCACCCCGGCTGGCCGTCCACGCGGCCTCGCGACTGAACCCGGTGATGCCGAGGTCGGCGTAGAACTGCAGGTGCGCCCGCAACTGCGCGCGCGGATCGTCGCTCATGGCGCCACCGTCGCGACGGGCGTCGCGGCCAGCCGCTCGGCAAGGAACGCCACGATGCGCGTGGCGAGCGCGGTCTTGGTCTCGAGCGGGAAGGTCTGCACGCCCTCGGCCGTCACGAAGCTGCCGATGTTGGTCTCGACCTCGAATCCCGCGCCGGCCTGGCTGACATCGTTGGCGACGATGAGGTCCACCTGCTTGGACTCGCGCTTGCGCGCGGCATGGGCCAGCACGTCGGTGGTCTCGGCGGCGAAGCCGACGAGCACGGGACGGGCACGCCCCTCCCGCCAGCGACCGAGGTCGGCCAGGATGTCGACGGTCCGCTCGAGCGTCACCGTCAGGTCGCCGTCCTGCTTCTTGACCTTGTCTCCAGCCGCGCCACCTGCGGGCGTGTAGTCGGCCACCGCGGCGGCCATGACGATGGCATCGGCGGTCGCCCGTGCGGCGGACACGGCCCCGTGCATGTCGTGGGCGGATCGCACCCGCACCGTCCGCACGCCTGGGGGCGGCGCCAGCGATGTCGGACCGAGCACCAACGTGACGTCGGCCCCCAACTGGGCCGCTTCAGCCGCGATGGCGATACCCATGCGGCCGCTGGAGCGGTTGCCGAGATAGCGCACGGGATCGAGGTCCTCGAAGGTCGGCCCGGCGGTCACGAGCACCCGTCGCCCGCGCAGGAGGCGTGGCGGGTCGATGATGCGCAGGGCCTCGGCCGCAATGACGTCTGGCTCGGCGAGGCGCCCCTTGCCGACCCACCCGCAGGCCAGATACCCCTCACCCGGCTCGACGAATCGCACGCCGCGGGCCCGCAGCGTGGCCATGTTGGCCTGCGTCGCCGGATGGTCGTACATGTGGGTGTTCATCGCCGGCGCGACCAGAACCGGCGCGCGCGTGGCGAGGGCCAGCGACGTCAGGAAGTCACTGCCGAAGCCGTGGGCGAGTTTGGCGAGGGTGTTGGCCGTGGCCGGGGCCACCAGCAGCAGCGCCGCTTCGGAGGCCAGCGCGATGTGCTCGATGTCGGCATTGGCGCCCGGCGTCCACTGGCTGGTGATCACGCGGCGCTGTGTGATCGCCTCGAAGGTCAGCGGGCCCACGAAGCGCGTGGCGGCGCGCGTCATCACGACGGCGACCTGGTGGCCGGCCTTCTGCAGCAGGCGCACCACTTCGACCGCCTTGTAGGCGCTGATGCCGCCGCTGACGCCAACCGCCACGAGGGCCAAATGCCGCCTCCCGCCGGAAAGTCCGAGGTCTCAGGCGAACGGACGCATCTGCGGATCGATCGCCGGCTCGTCGTCGTACACCGGCTGGATGAATCCCTCGATCACTTCGCGCTGGGCGGTGCGGGCCGGCTTGCCGCTCGGCTCGACCTTGGGCACGCAGCCTTGAAGCAGCTGCTTGGCGCGCGCGGAGGCGACGACGACGAACTCGAAGGCGTTGGGAAGGGTGCTGCGGTCAACCATGTGGGTGATCTCTGTGTTCTCGGGCGATGCCGGGCCCGGCCGGTGTCAAGCGACCGGCTGAACGCCGAACGTCTTGAGAATCGCATCGGCGTGGCGTCGCATCCGTTCCCGGCGTACGCGCTCGGCCAGAATGATGCTGCGCATGGCCGTCACGCAGGCATCGAGGTCGTCGTTCACGACCACGTAGTCGTAGTCTTCGTAGGCCGCGACTTCGGCACGCGCCGTGTCGAGCCTGCGCCGAATGGCATCGTCCGAGTCCTTGCCGCGGCCCCGGAGCCGCTGCTCCAGGACGTCGAACGAGGGCGGCAACACGAAGATGGTCCGGAGCGAAATCCCTGTCGCCCTGACCTGTCCGGCGCCCTGCACGTCGATGACGAGCACCACGTCCTTGCCGGAGGCCATCAGGCTCTCGGCGTCGGCGCGGCCAGTCCCGTAGAGATTGCCGAAGACGTCGGCATGCTCGAGGAACGCGCCCCTGGCCACCATGGCCTCGAACGCGGCGCGGGACACGAAATTATAGTCTACCCCGTCGCGCTCCCCTGCCCGGGCCTGCCGCGACGTGTAGCTGCGCGACATGGTCAGTTCCGGCACCACCTGTACCAGACGCTCCACCACTGTCGTCTTGCCGGTCCCCGACGGGGCGGAGACCACGAACAGCTGACCTTCGGCTGGGTGGCCGTCACTCGACATTCTGGACCTGCTCCCTCATCTTCTCGAGCTCGGCCTTGGCCGTCACGACCAGCGCGGAGGCACGAGCGCCCTCCGCCTTGGACCCTATTGTATTCACCTCGCGGTTCATCTCCTGCAGGAGAAAGTCGAGCTTGCGGCCAACGGGCTCGTCGCCGCCGACCAACTCGACCCAGTGCGCGAGGTGCGCGCGCAACCGCACCAGTTCTTCCCGGATGTCGGATCGCGCCACGAACTTGACCACCTCCTGGGCCACGGTGGTCTCGTCCACCTGCGGCTCGAGGCGCAGTTCCGCGACCCGCTGGAGCAGACGCTGGTGCAGGGCCTCGGCGCCGTCCCGGCTGGCCTCCTCGAGCGCGTCGACCAACCCGAGGAGGGCCCCCCGGCGTTCCTCGAGTTCGATGGCCAGGAACTGCCCCTCCTTGCGCCGCATCTCGTTCAGCGCCCCAAGGGCCTCGTCGAGCACGGCCTGCACCACCTGCTCGAGGCGGGCCGCATCGACGGCCTGGCGCTCTTCCCGGACCTTCAGGATCTGCGGGATCCGGAGGATGTCGCCCGGGTGCAGCGGACCGGCGAGCAGTCCCTTGTCGCGCGCGCGACCGACCGCATCGCCGACGGCCTGGAGGAGGGCCTCATCGATCTCGACCATCGTGACCGGCTCGACCCGCTCCTGCACGGTGATCGCCACTTCCAGCCGTCCGCGAGCCAGGCGCTGCTGGATCGCCGTGCGACACGTCGTCTCCAGGCCCTGAATCGACTGCGGCAGGCGGAACTGCACGTCGAGGTGACGGTGGTTCACGCTGCGCAGCGTGACGTTGACGGCGAGATCCTCGGTCTCGCTCGTGGCGGCGGCAAAGCCGGTCATCGACACAATCATCGGTCTTCCAACACCGGCGCCGGGCTGGGGCGCGAAGAGGGCGACGCCTCGCCGAGGCGTCCGTCACTCGCCCCATTGCCGAACATCTGCAGGGCGTAGAGGCGGCTGTACACGCCGCCCGGGCGGGCGAGCAGATCGTCGTGACGACCCGTTTCGACGATGCGGCCGTGTTCGAGCACGATGATGCGGTCGGCACTGCGCACGGTGGACAACCGGTGCGCGATGACGAACGACGTCCGGTTCCGCATGAGCACCTGCAGGGCGTCCTGCACGAGGCGCTCCGACTCGGCGTCGAGCGACGAGGTCGCCTCGTCGAGCACGAGGATCGGCGGGTCCTTCAGCAGGGCGCGCGCGATCGCCAGGCGCTGTCGCTGGCCGCCGCTCAGGCGCCCGCCGCGCTCGCCGATCCGGGTCTCGTACCGCTCCGGCAGCATGGCGATGAACTCGTGCGCATGCGCCGCGCGCGCCGCCGCCTCGACCTCGGTCAGCGAGGCGTCCGGACGGCCGTACGCGATGTTGTGGGCGATGGTGTCGTCGAACAGCACGGTCTCCTGCGTCACCAGCCCGATGTGGGCCCGCAGCGAGGCCAGCGTGGCATCGCGACTGTCGAGGCCGTCGATCAGGATGGCGCCGCCGGTGACGTCGTAGAACCGCGGCAGCAGGTTGACCAGGGTGCTCTTGCCGGCGCCACTGAGACCGACGATGGCGATGATTTCCCCGGCGTCGACGCGGAACGACACGCCGTCGAGCACGGTCCGCCGCTCGCGGTCGGCATAGGCGAAGCTGACGTCCCGGAACTCGATGCCGTGTCGCGGACGTGGCATCTCGATGGCCCCGGGGCGGTCGGTGACCTCCGTGTGCGTATCGAGCAGTTCGAAGATCCGCTGGGCGGCGGCCATGGCCTGTTGCAGCGTGGCGTTGACCCGGCTCAGCCGCTTGATCGGCTCGTACATCAGGAACAGCGTCGTGACGAAGAGCATGAACTCGCCCATCGTCAGCCGGCCCTGGCCGATCTGCGAGGCGCCGTACCAGATCATGGCGGCCACGGCCATGCCGCCGAGCCACTCCATCAGCGGCGGCAGCGCCGAGACGGTGCTGGTCACCTGCATGTTGGTGCGGTAGACGCGGTGCGACGCCTCTTCGAAGCGCGCCTGCTCGCGCGCCTCCGCCCCGAACGCCTTGACGATGCGGTGGCCGCCGAAGGCTTCGGCGGTGATGTGCGTCAGGACCTCGAGCTGTTCCTGCGAACGGCGCCCGCGGCGTCGCACGCGCTGGCCCAGTCGGACGAGCGGATAGATGAGCACCGGCGCGCCGGTGAGCGAGACCAGGGCGAGCCGCGCGTCGTGGTAGAAGAGCAGCCCGATGTAGCCGATGAGCGTCACGCCCTCGCGGACGAGGTCGCCCACCGTCTGCGCCACGACCTGCTGCACCTGGTTGACGTCGTTGTTGACCCGCGACAGCAGTTGCCCGGTGGAGCGCCTCGAGAAGAACGCCGCCGACTGCCCGAGCACGTGGCCGAACATCTCGTTGCGGATGTCCCGCACGACGCGCTGCCCGACGTCGGTCATCAGGTAGGCCGAGAGATAGGCCCCCAGCCCCTTCACGAGATAGACGCCGACGATGGCCAGCGCAATCGTGGTGAGCTGCGACTGGCTGCCGAGGGCCTGATCGAAGATCGGCTTGATCAGGTAGACCACGCCGGCCGACGCGGCGGCATACGCCACCATCGCCGCAAACGCGGCGACCAGCCGGGCACGATACGGCGACGCGTAGCGGAGCAGCCGGAGGAGAACAGTCACGCGTAGGGCTTATCGGCCCTCAGTCGCCGTAGCCGTTGGGGTGCGCGTCGAACCAGCGCCACGCCGTCCCCACGATGGCATCGAGATCGGCGTACCGGGGGGTCCAGCCGAGGGCGGCACGGATGGCGCCGTTGGCGGCGTACAGGCTCGAGGGGTCCCCCGGCCGTCGCGGCGCGACGGTGTAGGCGACCGGCCGACCGGCGACGCGCGCCACGGCATCGATGACCTCCTTGACCGAGTGCGGCGTCCCGGTGCCCACGTTGAAGCGGGCCGAGGGACCGCCGTGCTCGAGGGACACGAGGGCCCGCAGGTGCGCGTCGGCGAGGTCGGTGACATGGATGTAGTCCCGCAGGCAGGTCCCGTCGGGCGTCGGGTAGTCCTCGCCGAAGACCTTGAGGGCATCGGTGCCGCGGGCCGCGAAGATGGCCCGGGGAATGATGTGGATTTCCGGCGAGTGATCCTCGCCCAGCACCCCATCGGGATCGGCACCGGCGGCGTTGAAGTACCGCAGCGCCACGCTCCTGAGCCCGTAGGCCGTCTCGAAGTGCGGCAGCGCCCGCTCGACCGCGAGCTTGGTCTCGCCGTAGGCGTTGATGGGCTGTTGCGGATGCGTTTCGTCGAGCGGCACCCGTTGTGGCTCGCCATACGTCGCGCAGGTGGACGAGAAGATCAGCCGCGTCACCCCGGCCCGGCAGAGGCCGTCGAGCAGGCCGAGCGACCCGGTCACGTTGTTGCGGTAGTAGCCGGCGGGATCGGTCACCGAATCGCCGACCGACAGCCATGCCGCGAAGTGCAGCGCCGCGTCGATGCCATGCTGCCGGCAGGTCGCCTCCACCGTCGCCGTGTCAGCGATGCTCGCCTCGACGACCGCGAGCTGGCCCGGCGCCGCGATGGTCTGCAGCGCGGCACACGCGCCGCGGTGGCCGGCCGAGAAGTCGTCGAGCACGACGACCTGGCGACCGGCCTCGAGCAGGGCCTTCACCGTATGGCTGCCGATGTATCCGGCCCCGCCACTGACGAGCACGGCCATGCGCTAGCGTCCGATCGAGTAGTACGTGAAGCCCTGCGCCGCGATCGCCTCGGGCTTGTAGATGTTGCGGCCGTCGAAGATCACCGGCGCCTTCATCCGCTTCTTCATGCGGGCGAAGTCCGGCTCGCGGAACTCGTTCCACTCGGTGACCAGCGCGAGCGCATCGGCGTTCTTCAGCGCGTCGTAGGCCGTTCTGGCGTACGTGATGCGGTTGCCGAAGATGCGCCGGGCGGCGTCGTGGGCTTCGGGGTCGTAGGCCTGGACCGTCGCGCCGGCCTTGAGCAGCCCCTCGATGATCGTGATCGCCGGCGCCTCGCGCATGTCGTCGGTGCGCGGCTTGAAGGCCAGGCCCCACACGCCGATGGTCTTGCCCTTCAGCGACCGCAGGCGCTGCTTCATCATCTGCAGCAGCTTCTTCTTCTGCTGCGCGTTGACGTCCTCGACCGCCTCGAGGATCTTGAAGTCGTAGCCCTTGTCCCTGGAGAACTTCAGGATCGCCTTGACGTCCTTCGGGAAGCAGCTGCCGCCGTACCCGACGCCCGGGAACAGGAACGAAGGCCCGATGCGGTTGTCCGAGGCCACGGCACGCCGCACCTGGTCGACGTTGGCGCCATAGAGCTCGCACACCCGCGCCACTTCGTTCATGAACGAGATGCGCGTCGCCAGCATCGCGTTGGCGGCGTACTTGCACAGCTCGGCGCTCGCGCAGTCCATCACCATGATCGGCGCGCCCGTGCGGGTGAACGGCGCGTACAGCTCCGTCATCAACTGGGCGCCCCGGGCGTCATCGGCGCCGATGACGACGCGGTCCGGCTTGAGGAAGTCGTCCACCGCCGCGCCCTGCTTGAGGAACTCGGGGTTGCTGACCACGCTGAAGGGGTGCGACGTCTCCTTGCGCATGACCTCGCGCACCTTCTCGGACGTCCCGACGGGCACCGTGCTCTTGTCCACGATGACCTTGTACCCGTCCATCGCGCGGGCGACGTCGCGCGCGACGCCGAGCACGTGCTTCAGGTCGGCAGACCCGTCCTCGGCCTCGGGGGTGCCCACCGCGATGAAGATGATCGTGGACGCCTTGACGGCCGCGGCCAGGTCGGTCGTGAAGCTCAGGCGCTTTTCCGACGCGTTGCGCTTGACGACTTCCTCGAGCCCGGGCTCATAAATCGGAATCTTGCCCCGCTTGAGGCCCTTGACCTTGTCGACGTTGGAATCCACACAGACGACGTCGTTGCCGTTCTCGGCAAAACACGCCCCCACGACGAGGCCGACGTAGCCCGTCCCCACCACCGCAATCTTCACACCGAGCTCCTCCCGGCCGCGGGGCGCCTCGCGCCCCCTGCCCTCGCCGTCGTGCCCGGACAGCACGCCGGCGGGTCGCCGAACGCCTTACGCTAGCATACGTGCCGTGAGGGTGCTGCTCGACTATCGACCGGCGCTGCGCGCGCGAACCGGCGTTGGCGAGTACGTGCATCGGACGGCCCTGGCCCTGGCGGCCACGGCCCGCCCGGGCGACCGCGTCGCCGTCTTTTCCAGCAGCTGGAAGGATCGCCTTCGCGCCCCGTCGCCCGACATCGAGACCCGGGATGCCCGCGTGCCCGTGCGCCTGCTGAACCGGGCCTGGCATCGCCTCGAGTGGCCGCCGGTCGAGTGGATGGCAGGCCCGACCGACGTCGCGCACTCCCCCACCCCCCTCCTGCTGCCCGCGCGGCGCGCCGCCCAGGTGGTGACCATTCACGACCTGTTCTTTCTCGATCACCCGGAGGGCACCGCGGCCGAGATTCGCCGTGACTACCCGACCCTCGTGGGTGATCACGCGCGGCGGGCCGACCTGGTCGTCACCGTCTCGGCGACCGTCGGCGCCCAGGTGGCCCAGCGCCTCGACGTCGACCCGGCGCGGATCGTGACCTGCCCCAATGGCGCGCCCGACTGGACACCGCGGGCGGCCGTGCCGACCGACGGCCCGGTCATCGCCGTCGGCACCCTCGAACCCCGCAAGAACATCGCGGGCCTGCTGGATGCCTGGACCTGTCTGCTGGAGGGCGGACTCCGCGTGCCGTTGCTGCTGGCCGGCGGCGCGCCGTCGTCGGCCGCCCCGCTGCTCGAGCGCCTGACGCGACCGCCCCTGGCCGGCGTCGTGCGCCACGTCGGCTATCTGGAGGAGGCCGACCGCGAGGCGTTCTATGCCAGCGCCCGCCTGCTCGTGCTGCCCTCCTTCGACGAAGGCTTCGGGCTGCCGCTCGTCGAAGCCATGGCTGCGGGCGTGCCCGTCGTGGCGTCGCAGCGCGGGGCGCTGCCCGAGGTCGGTGGCGATGCCGCGGTGTACGTCGATCCGGACGATCCACGGGCGATGGCCACCGTGATCGCGTCGCTGCTGGGCGATGCGGGGCGGCTCGAGACGATGCGGGCCAGGGGCGCGGCGCGGGTCGGGCAATTCTCGTGGCAGACCTCCGCGGTCGGGCTCTGGGCGGCGTATGGCCAGGCGATCGCCCGCCGGAGTGCCCGCTGATGCGCCTCGGCGTCGACGCCCGGGAACTCGGCGGCCACCCGACCGGCGTCGGACGCTACCTCCGCGAGCTGCTCCGGCGATGGCAGATCGACCCGGCGTGCGCGACGGCCGAGGTAACGCTGTTCACGCCCCGCGCCGGGCTCGAGGCCTGGGCGGCGTCACCTGGCGAGGGCGCCCGCGTCCGCGTGCAGGTCGTCGACGGGGCGGGAGGCACGGTCTGGGAGCAGCGTGATCTCGCCCGGGCGGTCCGCGCGGCCCGGCCCGATGTGTTCTTCTCCCCGGCCTATACGACCCCGCTGCTCCTGCGCGTCCCGATCGTGCTGGCGATGCACGACGTCTCCTTCGCGGCCCACCCCGAGTGGTACACCTGGCGCCACGGCGCACGTCTGCGGTGGCTGGCCCGCCTGGGCGGCCGCCGGGCCACGACCGTGCTGACGCTGACCGACTTCTCCGCGCGCGAGATCGGACGGTACCTGCGCGTGCCCGCCGACCGCATCCAGGTGATCCCGCTGGCCGTCGACTACCTCGACGCCCCGCCCGTCCCGGCCACGCCGACGGCGGTGGCGCCCGTGGTGCTCTTCGTCGGGTCGATCTTCGAGCGGCGTCACCTGCCGCTGCTGCTCGAGGGCGTCGCCCTGGCGCGCCGCGACGTGCCCGACCTGCGGCTCGACGTCATCGGCGAGAACCGCACGTCGCCGCGAGTCGACCTGCCCGCGCTGGCGCAGCGCCTGGGGGTGGGCGAGGCCGTGCGGTTCCGGGACTATGTGCCCGACCGCGATCTCGAGGCCGCGTACGCCGCCGCGGGCGTCTTCGCCTTTCTCTCGGAGTACGAGGGATTCGGCCTCACGCCGCTCGAGGCCATGCGACACCGCGTGCCCACCGTGGTTCTCGACACGCCGGTCGCGCGGGAGGTGTACGGCGACGGCGTGCGGCATGTGCCCCTGGGCGACGCGGCTGCCGTGGCCGCCGCCATGGTGACGCTGCTGCGCGACCCGACGGCGCGCGACCGACAGCTGGCCGCCGCCGACGCCATCGTCGCCCGCTATCGCTGGGCCGATGCGGCACGGGCGACGTGGGCCGCCCTGGTGGCCGCCGCGGAGCGGCGCCGATGAGGGCGTCGCTGTCGATCATCGTGGTGACCTTCAACGCCAGGGCCGATGCGCTGGCGTGCCTGGCGTCGGTGCACGCGCATGCCCCGGCGCGGCCGTGGGATCTCGTGGTCGTGGACAACCAGTCCACCGATGGCACCGCCGACGCCGTCGGCGACCGATGGCCGGACGTCCATCTGATCCGCCTGCCGGAGAACATCGGGTTCGCGGCCGCCAACAACGTCGGCATCCGCGCGTCGGCCGGCACGCTCGTGCTGCTGCTGAACAGCGACACGCTGGTCGAGGCCGGCCAACTCGAGGGGTTGTGCGCCGCGCTCGAGGCCACCCCCGAGGCCGCGGCCGCCGGGCCCCGGCTGGTGGACGGCGCCGGGCGCCAGGAGTTGTCGTTCGGCCCGATGATCTCGCCGGCCGGCGAGGCCCGACAGAAGGTGCGCCTGCGCCTCCTGGACAGCGGCCCGGACGCCATCCGGGACCGCATCACCGCGGTGATGCAGCGGCGACAGTTCGTGGACTGGGTGAGCGGCGCCTGTCTGCTGGTCCGTCGCGCCGCGGCCGAACAGGTCGGCCTGATCGACGAGCGGTACTTCATGTACTGCGAGGACGTGGACTTCTGCGCCGCCCTGCGGGCGGCGGGTCATCGCATCCTCTACGCCCCCGAGGTGGTCGTCACCCATCTGCGTGGCCGGTCACGCGCGACCGCGCCGGCCGCCACGACCCGCCGTTACCGCGACAGCCAGCTGGCCTTCTACCGCAAGCACCACCCGCGGTGGGCCCGGCTGCTGCGCTGGTACCTGGCCGCCCGCGACATCACGGGCCGGAGTTCGTGAGCACGGCGCCGGCCCGGGGCCCGGTGTAGACTCGCCACCGATGCGCGTGGCCATCGACATCCGGAAGTTGCGCGACTACGGCATCGGCACGTACGTGCGCAACATCGTCACGCAGATCGCGCAGCTCGATGGCGACAACGAATACGTCCTCATCAGCCGGCCGGAGGACCTCGAGTTCACCCGCAGCCTGGGGCCAAACATTCGCGGCGTGATCAGCACCGCGGGCAACTACTCCGTGCGCGAGCAGTTCTCCATCCCGTCAGTGGTGCGGCGCGAGCGGGTCGACGTCTTCCACGCACCGCATTACGTGCTGCCGCCGATGATGTCGTGCCCGTCGGTGGTCACCATTCACGACTGCATCCACCTGATGTTCCCGCAGTACCTGCCGAGCCGCCTCGCCTACGCGTACGCCCGGGCGTTCATGTGGTCGGCCGCGCATCGCTCGTCGCACGTGCTGACGGTGTCGGAGGCGTCCAAGCGCGACATCCTCCGCTTCTTCCGCATCCCGCCCGAGAAGATCACGGTGGCCTACAACGCCATCGACGAGCGCTTCAACCGCATGCCGGCGGCCGAGGACATCGCCCGCGTCAAGGAGCGGTTCCAGCTCCACGACCCCTTCGTCCTCTACGTCGGCAACATCCGGCCGCACAAGAACATCGAGCGACTGATCGAGGCGTTCGCCCTGGTGCGGACGGGGTCGCTGGCCAACACCAAGCTCCTGATCATCGGCGACGAGATCAGCAAGTACCCGACGCTGCGCCGGGCCGTCCATCGGGGCAAGCTGCACAAGCATGTGCGCTTCCTCGGCTTTGTCGGCGACCAGACGCTGGCGGCGCTCTATCGACTGGCGACGGTGTTCGCGTTCCCGTCCCTGTACGAGGGCTTCGGGCTGCCGCCGCTCGAGGCGATGGCCAGCGGCACCCCGGTGGTGACCTCCAACGTGTCGTCGCTGCCGGAGGTGGTCGGCGACGCGGCCATCCTGGTCGACCCGCGCGAGCCGACGGCCATCGCCCATGGCCTGCGCCGTGCGCTGCTCGACCCGGGGCTGCGCGACCAGATGCGGGAGCGCGGCTACGCGCGCGCCCGGCACTATTCCTGGACGCGGACGACGGAGACGATCCTGCGGATTTACCGCGAAACCGCGGCGGGCCGATGAACGACGCCGCCGATGGCAGGGGCGCCTCGCCGAGGCGTCCGCCGGCCCTCCCCGGGGTCAAGGTCGCGCTGGTCCACGACTGGCTGACGGGCATGCGGGGCGGTGAACGGGTGCTCGAGGTGCTGTGCGACCTCTTCCCGGAGGCGTCGCTGCACACGCTGCTGCACGTCCCCGGAAGCGTCTCCCCGACCATCGAGCGGCATCGGCCGCAGACGTCGTTCCTGCAGCAGGTCCCGGGCATCGCCCGTCTGTACCGCCACCTGCTGCCGCTCTACCCGCTGGCCATCGAAGGGCTCGACGTCGGTGACGCCGAGATCGTCATCTCGACCAGTCACTGCGCGGCCAAGTCGGTGCCGACGCGTCCGGGCACCCGCCACCTCTGCTACTGCTTCACGCCGGTGCGATACGCCTGGGACCAGTTCGATGCCTATTTCGGCCCGGAACGGGTCGGCCGGGCCCGGTCGGCCGTGATGCGGCCGTTGCTCGACCGCTTCGCGCGCTGGGACCAGCGCACGAGCAGTCGGCCGGACCGCTATGTGGCGATCTCTCAGTATGTTGCGCGGAGAATCGGCCGATACTATAATCGGCGATCGGCCGTGGTGTATCCGCCGGTGGACACGGTCTACTTCACGCCGGGCGACGCGACGCGGGAGGGCTTTGCCCTGATCGTGTCCGCGCTGGTGCCGTACAAGCGGGTGGATGTGGCGGTGGCGGCGTGCCGATCGATTGGCGTGCCGCTAAAGGTCGTGGGGCAGGGCCCGGACGCGCGTGCGCTGGCGCGGCTCGGTGGTGCCGGGGTCGAGTTCCTGGGCGCCTTGCCCGATGCGGACGTGCGGGACCTGTACCGACGGGCGGCGCTCGTGCTGCTGCCCGGCGAAGAGGATTTCGGCCTGGTGCCCGTGGAGGCGCAGGCCTGCGGGACCCCGGTCGTGGCTCTCGGACGTGGCGGTGCCACCGAGACCATCGTGGACGGGGGCACCGGCGCGTTGACCGGCGAGGGGATCGAGGCCTGCGCCGCCGGGATCCGGCGGGTGCTGGACCACCCCCCGTCCCCGGACGCCTGCCGCAAGCAGGCGGAACGGTTTTCCACCGAGCGATTCGTGCTGCAACTCATTGGCGAAGTGATGGACATGCGACAGGCCGCCCCGGAGGCGGTGCGATGGTAAGGCGCTACAACCGCCTGTTCGTGGCGCTCCACGTCGCCGCAGACTCGTCGGCGGGCGTGGTGGCCTTCCTGCTCGCCTACTGGGTCCGCTTCCACTCCGGACTCATCGCCGTCACCAAGGGCTACCCGCCCTTCCAGCAGTACCTCTGGCTGGCCCCGCTGGTCGGCGTGCTCGTGCCGGTGGCTTTCCATCTGCACGGCATCTACCGGCTGCGTCGCGGCCGCTCCCGCATCGACGACTTCTTCGGCGTCCTGGTCGGCAGCGTCCTGGCGGTCGTCCTCGGCGTGGTGAGCACGCTCTACGTGCAGACCTACTACGTCCCGGACCAGTTGAAGGACCGCGGCGTGTTCGAGGTCAGCCAGCTGGTGTGGGGCCTGTTCCTGTGCCTCAACGTCGCGCTCACCTTCCTGACGCGCGTCGCCGTCCGCGACTGGATGGAGCGCCGCTGGCGTGCCGGCATCGGCCTCAAGCGCGTGCTGGTCGCCGGCTCGGGTGATCTCGGCCGTCTGGTGGTGGACCGGATCCTGGAGCACCGGGAACTCGGCCTCAAGGTCGTCGGCTTCGTCGACGACCGGGCCGAGGGCGGGGCGCACCTCGGCTATCGGGGCCTGCCGCTGCTCGGGACGCTGGACGAGACGCCGGAGATCCTCCAGCGCGAGAAGATCGACCACCTCTACATCGCGCTGCCGCTCGAGGAGCACGTCAAGATGCTCGGGCTGGTCGAGAACGCCAACCGCGAGATCGTCGACATCCGCGTCGTGCCCGACCTGCTGCAGATCATCTCGCTGCGGGCCCGCCTCGAAGACCTCGACGGCCTGCCGATCATCAACATCCACGACGTCCCCCTGCGCGGCCTCAACGCCGTGCTGAAGCGCACGATGGACTTCGTGCTGGCGGCGGTGAGCCTGCTCGTGCTGGCCCTCCCCATGCTCATCCTGACGCTGGTGATCCGGATGACCTCGCCCGGACCGGCCCTGTTCCGTCAGGAACGCATGGGCCTGGACGGCAAGGCGTTCTACGTGTGGAAGTTCCGCTCGATGGCCGACGGTGCGGAGCGCAACTCCGGGCCGGTCTGGGCCGTCGAAGACGACCCGCGCTGCACGCCGATCGGCCAGTTCCTCCGTCGCAGCAATCTCGACGAGCTGCCCCAGTTGTGGAACGTGCTGCGCGGGGACATGTCGCTGGTCGGGCCGCGGCCCGAACGCCCGTTCTTCGTCGACCAGTTCAAGCAGCGGATTCCGCAGTACATGCTCCGCCACAAGGTCCGCGCCGGTCTCACCGGCTGGGCGCAGGTCAATGGCTGGCGCGGCAACACCTCCATCGAGAAGCGCATCGAGTACGACCTGTACTACATCGAGAACTGGTCCCTCATGCTGGACCTCAAGATCATGTGGCTGACCGTGATCAAGGGGTTCTTCCACAAGCACGCGTACTGAGATCCCCATGCCACGTGTCGTCATCACCGGAGCCGCCGGCTTCATCGGCTCCCATCTCGCTGAAGCCCTGCTCGATCGCGGCGACACCGTCGTCGGCATCGACAACCTGCTGACGGGCGACACGGCGAACATCGCGCACCTCATCAACCGCGACTTCACGTTCATCAAGCACGACGTCACCAACTACATCTACATCGATGGCCCGGTCGACGCCGTGCTGCACTGGGCCAGCCCGGCCAGCCCGATCGACTACCTCGAGCTGCCCATCCCGACGCTGAAGGTCGGGGCGCTCGGCACCCACAAGGCGCTGGGCCTGGCGAAGGAGAAGAAGGCGCGCTTCGTCATCGCCTCCACCTCCGAGGTCTACGGCGATCCGCTCGAGCATCCGCAGAAGGAGACCTACTGGGGTAACGTCAACCCGGTCGGCCCGCGCGGGGTCTACGACGAAGCCAAGCGCTTCGCCGAGGCCATGACGATGGCGTACCACCGCTACCACGGGGTGGACACCAAGATCGTCCGCATCTTCAACACGTACGGTCCGCGGATGCGGGTCAACGACGGTCGATCCGTGCCGGCCTTCATGAGCCAGGCCCTGCGCAACGAGGACGTCACCATCTTCGGCGACGGATCGCAGACGCGCAGCTTCTGCTACGTGACCGACCTGGTCGACGGCATCCTGCGTCTGCTCGACTCGGACCTGAACGACCCGGTCAACATCGGCAACCCGCACGAACTCACCATCAAGCAGATTGCCGAGACGATCATCAGGATGACCGGGTCGACGTCGACGCTGGTCTACAAGCCGCTGCCCGAAGACGACCCGAAGGTCCGCCGCCCCGACATCACGCGGGCGCGCACGCTGCTCGGCTGGGAGCCGAAGGTCTCGCTCGAGGACGGCCTCACCAGGACGATCGAGTACTTCAGGAAGAAAGTGCTCTAGGTCGGCGTCGTCTTGGGCCGCTGTGCCGTGAGCAGGTAGTGCAGCGCGCTGAAGACGGCGATGGCGCCCGACGCCATGAAGCACAGCCCCGGCACCGGCGAGGGCGTGGCGAGCCAGTTGAACAGCAGCGTGATGACGCCGGTGACGGCGAAGGTGGCCGTGGCCAGCTTTCCCCAGATCGACGGATAGAACGTGCGCGGCCCCAGCGCCAGGTTGACGATCGAGACCGTCAGGACGATGCCGAGGTCGCGACTGAAGACCACCACCGTCAGCCAGAGCGGAATGCGGTGCGTCAGGTGCGGCAGCGGCAGCGTCAGGATGATGAACATCGTGAGCAGCAGCAGCTTGTCGGCTACCGGGTCGAGCCAGGCCCCGAGCGTCGTCAGGTGGCCAGACCGACGGGCGAAGTAGCCATCCAGCATGTCGGTGAGGGACGCCACGACGAAGACGCACAAGGCGCCCCCCAGGTAGCCGTAGACGAGCAGCATCGCGAACACCGGAATCAACAGCATCCGGAGCAGCGTCAGCTGATTGGCAAACGTCAGCACGGTCCCAGTTCCCACATGGCCGCTACGGCTGCCGCCCGCCGCGCCCCTGCGATGGGCGGGCGCCGGCGCCGGCCACGGCGAGGGCCCGGTCGACCAGACCGGCGAGGCGATCGATCGATTCCACCGCGTCGGCGCCGGTCATCGGCCGACTGATTCCGAAGGTCTGCCCCTCCAGCGGACGCATGACCCCGCTTGCCACGGCGCGCGAGATGGCCAGGTACTGCGTGTGCCCGGGTCGGACGTCGGCAAAGGCCAGCCGTGCGTCCTTCCAGCCCTGCGCCGCCTGTGGGGCCCGGGCCGCCAGCAGATTGAGCATGCGGGTGACGACGGCGGCGAACTCGCCGCGGGTCATGCCGGCGTTCGGCTGGAAGGTGTGGTTGGGGTACACCTCCATCGCGCCGGCCCGGGCCGCCAGCAGAATCGACGCCTGCGCCCAGTGGCGCCGCCCATCGGTGATGAGCACGGTGCCGCGCGCCGCCGCCTGCAGCAGCGACGGCGTCCTGTAGGCCAGCAGTGCCGCCGCCTCGCCGCGCGTCACGCGGGGCGAGGCGCCGATGGCCTTGAACTCGGCCGGCAGAGCGGCCTCCTTGAGCCCCGTCTCGATGTCGGTGATGCGCTGTGACAGCTCCGGCAGCGCCGGGTCCAGCGCGAGCGCCCGACGGTAGTCGGCCATGGCCGCCTCGGTCTCCCCCGCCGCCTCCTGCAACTCGCCCCGGATCGCGTAGGCGCGCGCATCCTGGGGATCCAGGACGAGGGCGCGGTCGATCAGCGTCCGGGCGCGGTCGCCGTTGCCCAGGCGCCGCTCGACGTCGGCCAGGTCGCGATGGAGGAAGCCGCTGTCGGGCGAGGCCTTCACCGCGCGGCCGAAATGATCGCGGGCCTCCTCGAGGCGGCTGCCGGCCAGCGCCGCCTGCGCCGCCGCGACATCGCTCTGGACGGCGCGGAAGCGCAACACTTCCACGCGGCGCAGCGCCACCGGCTGGTCGGGCACGCGCTCGAGGACGGACTGATACGTCTCGAAGGCCTCGCCCTCGCGGCCCAACTCGACGAGCGCTTCGCCGCGACCGACGAGGGCCGGCACGAACCCCGCCTCCACCGCCAGCGCGCGATCGAACCACTGCAGGGCGTCGGCTGGCTGCTCCTGCGACAGGCGACTGAAGCCGAGCGCGGCCTGCGAGGGATAGACGCCGGGCGCCTTCTTGAGCAGGTCGCGCAGCGTCCGCTCGGCGCCCTTCGGATCGCCGCTCTGCAACTGCAACCAGGCGCGTTCGTGCGGCCGCGCGATCCGGTCCTGCCGGGCCAGATCGGCGGGCAGTTGCGGCTTCGGGTAGTCGGGATAGCGATCGGCGCCCGGCACGATGACGGGCGGCGGCACCGGGCGACTGCACCCGGACGCCACCCCGAGCAGCAGGGCCGCGGCGACCGTCCAGCGGCGAAGATCCCGTCTCACAGCGCCAGCCCGTCCTGCAGGCGTTGCATCAATCGACGCGGAACCTCCGCCTCGATGCTGACCCGGTCCCCGTCCGCGTCATGACTCAGCACGCGCGCCACGCGGTAGAGCCGTTCGATGGCGTCGCGATCCTCCTGCCGGCCCTGATCGAACGAGAGCGTGACCCGACGGGTGTCGAGCGAGAGCGCCCGGGCGATCTCGGTGACGAGGCCGTCGACGCCATCACCGGTGATGGCCGAGATCTGCAGCGAGCCTTCGTAGGCCTGGCGCAGGTGTTCCCTGGCGCCGGCGTCGAGGCGATCGGCCTTGTTGAACACCAGCAAGGTCGGCACGTCGGCGGCATCCACCTCGCCGAGCACGCGATCGACCGCCTGCATGTGCCGCTCGTAGTCGTCGATCGACGCGTCGACCACGTGCAGCAGGAGGTCCGCGTCTGCGACCTCCTCGAGCGTCGCCCGGAAGGCAGCCACCAGCGTGTGCGGCAGCCGGTCGATGAATCCCACGGTATCCGACAAGGCGGCGTGCTGGCGGTTGGGCAGCTTGAGCTCCCGTGTGAGCGGATCGAGCGTGACGAACAACGCATCGGAGGCGACCGCCGAGTCGTGCGTCAGGCGGTTGAACAGCGTCGTCTTGCCGGCGTTGGTGTAGCCGACCAGCGCCACGGCGGGCAACTCCGACCGGCGACGACGATCCCGCAGCTGCCCCCGGCGACGACGCACTTCGGCGAGGTCGTCGGTGAGCGTGCCGATGCGCAGGCGGATGCGGCGGCGGTCCGTCTCGAGCTTGGTTTCGCCAGGCCCCCTCGTGCCGATGCCACCACCGAGGCGCGACAACGCCGCCGAGGCGCCGACCAGGCGCGGCAGCAGGTAGCGCAACTGCGCCAGTTCGACCTGCAGCTTGCCTTCGCGCGTCCGGGCGCGGCGGGCGAAGATGTCGAGGATCAGCTGCGTCCGGTCGATCACCCGCAGCTGCAGGATTTTCTCGATGTTGCGCAGCTGCGCGGGCGTCAGCTCGTTGTCGAAGATGACCAGGCCCAGGTCCGACTCCTCGCACGCCGCCTTGAGCGTCTCGAGCTTGCCCGAGCCGATCAGGGTGGCCGGGTCGGGCCGGTCGCGTTCCTGGGTGAACCGCAGGACGGGCTCGATGGCCGCGGCGTCGGCCAGACCGGCCAGTTCCTCCAGCGCGTCCTCGACATGCGTCTTGCGCGCCGCACCACTGATCAGGCCGACGAGCGCCGCCCGTTCTCGCCCGCGCGAGCTGCGGTCTTGTCCCTCGAAATCCGTCACCGAAGGCATGTTAGCACCTCGGTCCGGCCCCGATCGCAACGTCCACCGGCACCGCCCGAAGCACATCCACCAGGGCGTCCGGCGCCAGACTGACGAGCAGTCCGCGGGCGCCACCGTTGAGATAAATCCGTGGCAACGACAGCACGCTACGCTCGACATAGGTCGGCAGTGACTGACGCGTGCCGAACGGTGAGGTGCCACCGAACAGGTAGCCCGTGGCCCGCTGCGCCACGGCCGCCGCCGCCGGCTCGATGCGCTTGACGTCGAGGGTGCGCGCCAGCGCCTTGAGCGACACCTCGCGGTCGCCGTGCATCAGCACCAGCAGCAGCTGTCGGCCGTCGGCCTGCAGCACCAGCGTCTTGATCACGACATGTTCGTCGACGCCGAGTTCCCGGGCCGACACCCTGGTGCCGCCGTGGTCCTCGTAGCGGTAGGGGTGCGACGCGAACGGCACGCCGGCGGCGCGCAGCGCGCGAAGCGCCGGGGTCGTGCTCACGTCTCCTCCACCGACGGCTGCTCGGCGCGGTCGACCCGCTCGCGCAGCACGTAGCTCACCATCGCCGACAGCACCGCGAGGGTGATCATGCCGACGATGAACACGCTGCGGATGGAGATGCGCGCCAGGACCCCGCTGGCCATGGGACTGACCGACAGCCCCACCAGCGACGCGCTCGTCAGCAGGCCGAAGCCCGTCGACCGAGACTGCTCCGGGATGACATGCCCGGCGGCGGTGAACGACGCGGTCATGGCCACGCCGATGGCAAACCCGAAGACGATCGTGGCGACGACCAGCCAGACGACAGGCGCCCCGACGACGAACGGCAGCAAGCCGGCGGCGGCGGCCAGCGCCGTCCAGCGCAGCAGCGCGCGCGGCGGCCACCGCTGCAGCAGTCGCTGCGTCACGAGGTTGCCCAGCGCGCCGGCGGCGGCCACCGACGAGAACAGCACGCCTGCCGCGAGGGCGAGGTGGCTCCGAGCGACGCCGAGCTGTTCGAGGTACAGGGGCAACACCGGACCGAAGCTGCGATCGACCAGCTGCAATCCGAAGATCACGCCCATCAGCAGCACGAACTGCTGGAAGGCGGCGCCGCTGGCGAAACTGAGCCGCGGGGGCTCGCCGTCAGGCGTCTCCAGCGCCGGCAGCCGGGCTGGTTCGACGAACCAGCGCCACACGAGGACGAACGCCAGCAGATAGAAGAGGGACGACACGAAGAAGGTGGCGCGGATGCCGATGGCCACCGCCAGCACCCCGCCGATGGCCGGTCCGAGCGCCG
>NZ_JALHPM010000085.1:0-27794 GCF_022842525.1 Luteitalea sp. | reverse complement strand
GACGCCCGCGCCACGCGAGGGGAGGGCGCCGGCGCCGCCGTGATCGCCGCCCGCGCGAGTCCGTAGGTCGTGGCCGCCCCGAGCACGTTGCCGAGCGTGGCCACCAGCACCGGGATCCCCCACCCGCCCGACCGCGCGACCTCGACCGCCAGCGGCACCTCCGACGACAGCGGCAGGATCGTCGCCGCCGCGAAGGCCCAGGCAAAAAGGAGGAGCAGGGTCATGGTCGTTGGGTAGGGCCCGTTCTCCGACCTGTCCGCCACAGCCGTGGCGACGGCGGAACGGGCCGTCAGGGAACGGGCGCACAGGCTGACGTGACGCTGGGCTTACGGTGACGGCCGGCTCGGAGAGCCGGCCCTACCCGTCGCGCCGCGTCCACCACCAGTAGAACGGCACCCCCAGCGCCACGAGGCCAAGGCCGGAGAAGGCCTGGCGCGGGCTGGTCTGCAGCGTGTTGAGCACCAGCCACCCGGCGGTGAGCAGGAACAGCAGCGGCACGACGGGATAGCCCCAGGTGCGATACGGCCGCTCGACGTCGGGCAGGCGACGCCGGAAGATGAACACCGAGGACGTCCCGAGGCCCATGAAGATCAGCACCGCGAAGATCGTGTAGTCGGTGAGCGTGTCGAACGAGCCCGACAGCACCAGCACCGAGGCCCACACGGCCTGGGCCATCAGGGCGCGCACCGGGACCCGCGTGCGTGGGCTCAATCGGGCGAGGCTGCGGAAGAACACGCCATCCTGCGCCATCGCGTACGGGATGCGGGCACCGACCAGCGCGACGATCTGCAGGGCGGTCATCACCGAGACGGCGAGCAGCCCGGACATGAGGCTGGTCGCGGCCGGGCCGAGGAACTCGGTGGCCACCACCGTGGCCACCGGCGACGCGGCACTCACGCTGGCAATCGCCACCGGCGGCAGCACGTAGAAGTAGCCGGCGTTGACCGTGACGTAGAGCGCCGCCACCGTGAGGATGCCGCCGATGATCGCGAGCGGCAGCGCACGGCCCGGATCCTTGATCTCGCCGGCGACGAAGGTCACCTCGTTCCAGCCGTTGTAGCCCCACAGCGCCGCCATCATCGCCGCGCCGATGCCGGCCATGCCGCCTCTCGCCGCCGCGTCCACGCCCTCGCAGGTGCCACCGGCGCCACTCAGCGCGTAGTTGGACCAGGACCCGTCCGCGAGCAGGAAGGCGCCGATGCCGACTCCGGCGACCAGCACCAGCTTCATCGCCGTCAGCACCGACGCCACGCGCCCGCCGGTCGAGATGTCGGCGCAGTTGACCAGCGTCACCGCCCACACCGCGGCCACGGCTATGAGCGCGATGCCGCCAATCGATCCCACGCCGGGAAGGGTGAGGCGCAGCGCCTCCACGGCCCCGCCCGACAGCGCATTGAGGAAGATCGCGAGGCCCGTCGCCAGCGCGGCGATGGCGCCCGTGGTGGCGACGAAGAAGCGCGTCCAGCCGTACAGGAAGCCCCACAGCCGGCCGTACGCCTGCCGGATGAACACGTACTCGCCGCCGGCCCGCGGGAAGATCGTCGCCAGTTCGGCGTACGTCAGGGCGCCGAGCAGGCTCATCACCCCGGCAATGACCCAGACGGCGATCACCATCCCGGGCGTGTCGACGTTGCAGGTCATCACCCGCGCCTTGAGGAAGACGCCGGTGCCGATGACGTTGCCGACCACCATCGAGAAGGCGGCAAACAGGCCCAGGCCACGAACCAGGCCCAGCTGGGGGGAAGACGCGGAAGCGGACACGGTCACGGTGCGACGCAGTGTATCCTCCGTCGCGCGGGCCGGCCGGCCCCGTCACGGAGGACACATGGCACGGATGACTCGGGCAGCAGCGGTGGCGGTGATGGCGTGCACGACGATGGGCGTGCTGGTGACGGCGCAGGGGATGGGGGATGGTGCGGACCGCAGCAAGGTCGCGGCAGCCCTCTTCGAGGGGCTCGACGCCAACAAGGACGGACGCCTGACGCGCGACGAGGCCCGCGGCGCGGCCGACGCCTGGTTCACCGCCTGGAAGCCTGCCGATGCCGCCGGCCTCTCCAGCGAGTCGATCATCTTCGGCTTGTCGCGGGTGCTGCCGGCCTCCGGGCCGCAGTGCGGCGGCCGCAGTGCCAACCCGCGCGTCGCCTGTCCGGATGACGTGTCGGCCATGGTCGCCGCCCTGCCGGCCACCGCGCCCGCGAAGCCGGCCGCGCCGCGCAAGGTCCTCGTGCTGGCTCGCGCTGCGGGCTTCGTCCACTCGTCGATTCCGCTCGCGGCCCGCACCGTCGAGGAGCTCGGCAAGAAGACCGGCGCGTGGACGACGACCATCAGCTGGGATGCGGCCGACATCACCGAGGCCAATCTGAAGCAGTACGACGCCATCTTCCTCGCGAGCACCACCGGGCACTTCCTCGACGACCCGAAGGACGCCGCGGCCACCGCGGCGCGCCGCACGGCCTTCATGGGCTTCATCCGCAACGGCAAGGGCGTCGCGGCCATTCACGCCGCCTCGGACTCGTATCACGCCAGCGCGAAGGAGCTGAAGGCGGCCGCGTCGGGGCAGGGCAACAGCTACGCCTCGCGCCTTGCCAGCCTCGGCCCCGGCATCATGTCGGCCGTGCCCGTCGGCACGCGCCTGGCCACCGACGGCGACGCCAACGCCGACAAGATGCTCAGTCGCGAGGAGTTCGCCGGCGTCGTGGGTACGTGGTTCGACAAGGTGGACACGGCGAAGGCCGGCACGGTCACGCAGGCGCAGTTCGTCGCCAATTACGCCGCCATCATGCCGCCCCCGCCTCCACCCACGCCGCGCGCGCCGCGGGTCGGCAACGGCCAGGCGAAGGCCACCGAGCTCGGGCCCGACGACCAGGTCGGCACATGGCCCGAGTGGAACCAGGCACTCGGCGGCTTCTTCAAGTTCCACTGGAACGACGGCCAGACCATCACCTACAAGATCGACGACCCGACCAGCCCGCTCACCGCGGCCTTCAAGGGCAAGACGCCGTTCGTCATCGCCGACGAGACCTACACCTTCGGCCGCGAGGTCTACTCGCGCAAGAACGTCCGCGTGCTCACCAGCGTCGACATGGCGGCGATGTCGGCCGAGGACAAGGCCAAGGAGCAGTTCCCGCGCCCCGACGGCGACCACGCCCTCAGCTGGGTGCGTGCCGAGCAGAAGGGCCGCGTCTTCTACATGTCGCACGGCCACAACGAGAAGGTCTACGCCAACCCCGTCCTCCTGCAGCACCTGCTCGCCGGCATCCAGTACGCCATCGGCGATCTCAGGGCCGAGGACAAGCCATGAGCCCTGCCCCCTGAGCCTCTTCAAGCCCAACCATTCCCCGGCCGATTGCTGGCCTGAACGGGCGGGTTCACCCCCAGCGGATCAGCCCTGCATGAGGGTCGGGGCATGTCCGTCGGTTCGAAGTCACAGCGGCCGCTGCTCGCGGTGTGTCTGGGTGCGGTTGCGGCGTTCGTCCTGACCTGGCCGGTGGCGCTGGGCACACGGCAGTTGCCCGAGGCGCCACAGGTCGTCCAGCTCGCCAGCGGGCCCATGGCCGTCGACGGCGAAGTGCTCGTCAAGTATCGCGGCGACGCCATGCACGTCGCCCGCGTCCGCGTCCAGGACGATGCGGAGGTGGCCGAGGAGGAGTCGCTGGGCCGTGGCGGCGTGCGTCGCCTGCGGTCGGGCCGCTTCGGCACCGAGGAACTGGTCGCTCGCCTCCGCGACGACCCGGACATCGAGTTCGTCGAACCCAACTACATCGTCTATCCCGACGCGACGCCCAACGACCCGTCGTTCTCGAGCCTGTGGGGGCTGCTCAACACCGGTAGCAACCCGGTGGGTGGTGGCGGCACCGCCGGGATCGACATCGACGTCGTCACCGCCTGGGACACCACCACCGGCAGCCGCAGCCATGTCGTCGGCGTCGTCGACACCGGGGTGGACTACAACCATCCCGATCTGGCCGCCAACATGTGGTCGGCGCCCTCGTCCTTCTCGGTGGTCATCGGCGGGCAGTCGATCACGTGCGCGGCGGGCACGCACGGCTTCGACGCCATCAATCGCACGTGCACCCCGATGGACAGCGGCTATCACGGCACGCACGTCGCGGGCACCATCGGCGCGGTCGGCAACAACGGCATCGGCGTCACCGGCGTCAACTGGGTGGCCAGCATGATGGCCCTCAAGTTCTCGCTGCCCAACGGCGGCACGGTGGCCAACGCCATCAACGCCATCGAGTTCGCCATCCAGGCCAAGGCGCACTTCGCTGGCACCGGCGCGGCCAACGTCCGCGTGCTGAACAACAGCTGGGGCGGCCCCGGCTACTCCTCGGCACTGGCCGCGGCGATCGAGTCGGCACGCACCGCCGACATGCTGTTCGTGGCGGCGGCGGGCAACAGCACGTTGAACATCGACGCGTCGCCCGTGTACCCGGCGGCCTACACCAACGCCAACATGGTCACGGTGGCCTCGACGACGTCTACCGACGGCCTGTCGTCGTTCTCGAACTACGGCGCGACCAAGGTGCATCTGGCCGCGCCCGGGAGCGCCATCTACTCGACGTACCCGAACAACACCTACCAGACGCTGCAGGGGACGTCGATGGCCGCGCCGCACGTGGCCGGTGCCGCGGCGCTCGTGCTCGCGTCGTGTACGTCGGACACGGCCGCGCTGCGCAGCCTGCTCGTGAGCCACGTGGACTACGTGGCCGGCCTGTCGGGCAAGGTGAGCACGGGCGGACGCCTCAACGTGCTCCGCTCGATGCAGCAGTGCGGGTTCCCGCGCGTCACGGGCCTGACGCTGACGCCCGACGTCGCGTCGCCGCGCGCGCCTGGGACGACGATCACGTGGACGGCCGCCGCGAGTGGCGGGGAAGCGCCGCATCAGTACCAGTTCGCGCTCTTCAACGGCAGCACCTGGACCGATGTCGGGCCATGGTCCACCACCGCCACGTTTGCCTGGACCCCCACGCAGGCGTCGTCTGGCTACCAGGTGGCCGTGCGCGCCCGCAGCGACTGGAACTCGGGCACGCGTGAGCTCGCTGTGGCGCAGCCGTACGTGATTCAGCCGGTCGTGACCGCGCTCACGCTGACGCCGCAGGTCGCGTCGCCGCAGGCCGTCGGCCGCACCGTGACGTGGACCGCCGCCGCCAGCGGCGGCCAGGCGCCGTACCAGTACCAGTTCGTGCTGTTCAACGGCACCAGCTGGGCCGATGTCGGCCCGTGGTCCACCAGCAACACCTGGGCGTGGACGCCAGGGACCGCCAATGCCAACTATCAGGTCGCGGTACGCGCGCGCAGCGCCTGGAACTCCGGCGCGCGCGAACTGGCGGTCGCCGAGGCCTACGTCATCAAGCCGTCGGTCACCGGCCTCACGCTGACGCCCAGCGTCACCGCGCCTCGCGCGCCCAACACGACGGTCACCTGGACCGCCGTCGCGAGTGGCGGGGAAGCCCCGTACGAGTACCAGTTCGCCGTCTTCGACGGGGCGGTGTGGACCGACGCCGGGGCATGGTCCACGACCAACACCTGGAACTGGACGCCGACGCAGGCCAACGTCGACTACCAGGTGGCCGTGCGCGCCCGCAGCGCCTGGAACAGCGGCACGCGCGAACGCGCCGTCGCGCAGCCCTTCGCCATCAGGCCGCTGGTCACCGGACTGTCGCTGACCCCCACTGTGGCGGCACCGCAGGGGGCTGGGACCACGGTGACCTGGACGGCGGCCGCCAGCGGTGGCCTCGCTCCCTACCAGTACCAGTTCGCCATCTTCAACGGCACGACCTGGGTGGACGCCGGGCCCTGGTCGACGACGGCGACCTACGCCTGGACGCCCAGCGTGGCCAATGCGGCGTATCAGATTGCGGTGCGAGCGCGCAGTGCCGGCAATCTCGGCACCCGCGAGCTGGCGGTCGCGCAGGCCTATGCCATCAAGCCGATCGTCACCGGACTGACGCTCACACCGAGCGTCGCCGCGCCGCGGGCGCCAGGCACGACCGTGACGTGGACGGCCAGTGCGAGCGGCGGCGAAGGGCCGTATCAGTATCAGTTCGCCATCTTCAACGGCACGACCTGGTCCGATGCCGGGGCATGGAGCAGCACCGCGACCTTCGCGTGGACGCCGACGCAGGCCAACGCGGCCTATCAGGTCGCCGTGCGGGCGCGCGGGGCCTGGAACAGCGGCGCGCGCGAGAGGGCAGTCGCGCAGCCCTTCGCAGTCATGCCGCTCGTGACAGCGATCACGCTGTCCCCGAGTGCCGCCGCGCCGTCGACGGTGGGCACCCCCATCACGTGGACGGCCGCCGCCAGCGGCGGCCAGGGGCCCTATTCGTATCAGTTCGCGTTCTTCAATGGGGTCACCTGGCAGGACCTCACGAGCTGGTCCACGAGCGCGACCTTCACGTGGACGCCGACGCAGGTCAACTCCGCCTACCAGATGGCGGTGCGGGCCAAGGGGACGTGGAACCCGGGGGCGCGCGAGCTCGCGGTGGCCACGGCCCACCCGGTCTCGCCGTAGCGGGCGGCCGGACTGCTCGCCGACTGCAGTCGGGCCGCGCGTCGGCCGACACACTGTCCGTGCAGCGTGAAGACGACCGCCGACTCCCGGCCGAGCGTGCGACCGGGGTCTGCGTGGTGGTGCAGTTCCTGTGCTTCGTCGACGGCCTGTGGCCGTTCTGGGAGGCGCTCGCCCGCGACCTCGAGGCGCAGGGGCAGTCGCTCGTCATCCTCTCGCCGCACCCGCCGCCGGCCGGCGCGACGTGGCCGCCCGTGCTCCCGATTCCGTATGCGATCGGTGAGTACACCGCCGTTGTGGGGGCCACACCTCGCGCCCACTGGGCCGACCTGCTCGACGTCGACTGGGCCTTCCACTCGCCGACGCATCCGCCTGCGCCCCCTCCCGGGATCGGCGAGATGGCCGCGGCGCAGGCGCTCGTCGATGCCCTGCTCGACGAACTCCAGCCCGACGTCGTGCTCGCCTGGGCGCCGCCGTTTCCGCAGAGCCGCCTGCTGCTGCACGAAGCGCGCTGGCGTGAGATCCCCGCCTTCGGCATCGAGCGTGGCTTCCTGCCCGGCACGCTGGTCATCGAGAGTCACGACGTCGGCATCGGTGTCGACATGGTCAGTCACCCGGTCCTGCACAGCGCGGTCGCCGACCACACCCCGGACGACGCCATGCTGGCGGCCCTGCGCGTGCATGCGGGGCTTGTCGCCGCAGAGCCGGGCCCGCGACGACCAGACGTGACCGAGGCGCCCGTGATCACGATCCTCGGGTCCTGTCCGGGATTCAACCTGCAGCCGCGCCAGTCGCGCCTGATCCAGCTGGCGTCGCCCTGGTTCTCGTCGTTCGCCGAGGCGTGCGAGGCCCTGGCCGACGCGCTGCCTCCTGGGGTGCGGCTGCGCGCGCGTCCACATCAGGCCGACGTGGCCGGGCGGGCGTACTGCGCCGCGTCGCCGCGCGTCGAGGCCGCGTTCACCGACGCGATCAACGACCTCGTGACCTCGTCCGACGTCATCGCGGTCGTCGGTGGCACGCGCACACAGCTGGAGGCCGTGCTGGCCGAGCGTCCCGTGCTGACGCTGACGCGCGGGCCACTCTCTGGCGCGGGCGTGGCGTACGAGTTCGACGGCGATGACCTCGGAGCCCTCGTCGCGCAGGCGCTGGCACGAGCGGACTGGGCGGCGAGAGTGCAGGCGGGCCGCCGCCTTGTCGGCTTCCTCACGCGGCATGCCCTGTTCGGGTTCGCTGGCACGCGGCTCCCGCGCGGCTCGACCGATCTCGCGGCCTTCCTCGGCCGCTTCCGTCTGCCGCAGGCCGTGTCCGCGTCGCCACGCCACAGGCTGGCGCGCTATCTCGAGGCCACGACGCCGCTGCTGGCCGACTTCGCCACGCGCGAGGGTCGCCGCGTTTCCGACTATCCTGCCAGCCATGCTCGATGACCTGCCGTCCCCCGACACGGCGTACGCCCACGAGAACGCCTTCTACCTGACGTGCGGCCCTGGTCGCGTCGGCAAGCTGCTGGCGCATCTCGAGCTCTATCGCCAGGCGGCGCAGGCGCCGGGCGCCATCGTCGAGTGCGGCGTCTTCAAGGGCGCGTCCTTCGCGCGCCTCGCGATGGCCCGCCACCTGTTCGAGTCCGAAGGCACCCGGCCACTCATCGGGTTCGACACGTTCGGCGCCTTCCCGGAGACCGGGTTCGCCGCCGACCAGGCCCCGCGCGAGCGCTTCATCGCCAGCGCCGGCGCCGAGAGCATCTCGGTCGAGCAACTGCGGGGGGTGCTCGCTCACAAGGGGTGTGGGGCCAACGTCACGCTGGTCGAAGGCGACATCTGCGAGACGGTGCCGGCGTATGTGACGGCCCATCCCGAGTTGCGTATCGCGCTCCTGCACGTGGACGTCGACGTCTTCGAGCCCACCGAGACGGTGATGACGCATCTCGCCTCGCTGGTCGTGCCGGGTGGCGTCATCGTGCTCGACGACTACGGGATCTTCCCTGGCGCGACGCGCGCCATCGACGCCTGGCTCGCGGGTCGACCCGAGCGCCTGCGCAAGCTGCCGTACGCGCTGGCGCCGTCCTACGTGGTCCGCGCCTGACGCGCGACACCTGCCGACCCTGTTGTATCCTTCGCGCCATCGGGCAGGAGTTCCCTGGACGCCGAGACCGTCGCCGAGCGGTCTCGTGACGTCCGAGGACTGTCGGCAGACCGTCGACATGCCCGCGGCAGGGACGGCTGGCCGACGATCGGCCAGGGGTCCACGGGCCTCGCATTCATGCTGGAGTGGTCTCCTGCCGAAGAAATGACGTGACGCCGGCCTTCGCCGGACTGAGCACGGACATTGCTTGGGTAGCAAGGTACCTCCCGTGCGAGCCCATCGGCACGTGACCGGGAGCGCAGGGAGGCGCTGAGGCACACATGGGCGATGTCATCCTGTTGACCGGGGCCGACGGCTACGTCGGATCACGCCTGGCTGGCCCGCTGGCCACCCGTGGCCAGGTCGTGGCCGTGTCGCGCCGTGTCGCCACAGGGGGCGTCCCGCCCTGCGACCTGGCAGACGCCCCCGCCGTCGCCGCCCTGGCCGAGCGCATCGCCCCCACCGTCATCGTCCATGCCGCCGGCACCAAGGACATCAAGGCCTGCGAGCAGCATCCGCCCATCGGGTTCGACGCCAACGTCCGCACCACGCTGAACCTGCTCGATGCATTCCCCGGCGTGCCGCTGCTGTACATCTCGACCGACTACGTCTTTGCCGGCGACCGCGGTCGCTACACGGAAGACGACTCCGTGGCGCCCCGCACGGCGTACGGCCGCACCAAGGTGTGCGCCGAGCAGGTCGGCCTGCTGCGCGCCCCCGACGAGTTCTGCGCCGTGCGCGTCAGCGCCCTCTACGACGGCGACGCCACGTTCCTCCGCTTCCTGCGCGAGACGCTCGGTGCCGGCCGGTCCGTGGACTGTTACGAGGACGCCTTCTACTCGCCGACGTTCCTGCCCGACTTGGTCACCGCCATCCAGCGTTTGATCGACGCGGAGACGCGCCCGGGCGTCGTGCACGTCGCCGGGCCGCGCGTCAGCCGCTACGCCTTTGCCTGCGCCTACGCCGAGGCCTTCGGCCATGCCTCGCGTCAGGTCGTCCCGAGCCGCCTCGGTCCCGGACCGCTGCCCCTGTTTCCCGATCTCTCGCTCGAGACCGGCCGGGCACGCTCGGCGCTCGGCTACAAGCCCACCCCGCACGACGAGGCGCTCGACGTGCTGGCCGAGCGGAGGACCGTGTGACCATCATCGAACCGTACCGCCAGTTCGCCGACGCCCGTGGCCGCATGCTCGGCGTGATCAACCAGGGGCAGTGGGAAGAGATCAACTTCGTCGAGACCGCGGCCGGCCAGGTGCGCGGCGGGCACTTCCATCGCGAGACCCGCGAGCTGTTCCTGATCATCAGCGGCGACATCCGCGTGCGCATCGCCCGTGACGGCGTCGAGTCGCAGCACGACTTCGGACCGGGATCGGTGTTCGTCATCGAGCCTGGCGAAGCGCACTGGTTCGAGTCGCTGACGCCGTGCACCTGGATCAACGTGCTCTCGAAGCGCATCGACCAGGCCAGTCCAGACATCGTTCCCGTGAGCGCGGCCCCTGCGGCCTGAAGACCTGACCCCGACGAGGAGATCCACTCCCATGAACGTGTTGTTCTCGAATCCCCCCTGGCACCAGCCCGTTCCGCCCGGTGAACGCAGCTGGCGCGGCGTGCGTGCCGGGTCGCGCTGGCCGCACCAGTTCGAATACGTCAGCGCCGGTGAGGTCAACGGCCACATCCCCGAGCTGATCGGCGGCTACATTCCGTTCCCGATCTGGCTGGCCACCGCCACAGCGCTCGCCAAGCAGCACGGCCATGATGCCCAGGCGCGCGACTCCGTCGCGTCAGGGGAGACCTACGAGTCGTTCTACGCGCACGTCGCTCGCCGCCAGCCCGACGTCGTGGTCATCGAGACGTCGACGCCCACCCTCAAGCACGACATCGCCGTCGTCGAGCGCATTCGCCAGGACGTGCCGCACGTCAAGGTGGTGTTCGTCGGCATGCATCACGAGATCGAGGAGCCGTGGTTCCTCGATCGCTACCCGCAGGTCGACTACTGCGTCTACGGCGAGTACGAACACTCGACCATCGCGCTGCTCGACCTGCTGGACGGCCGCACGCAGGTGGACATGGCCGACATCGGCGGCCTGGTGTGGCGCAAGGATGGCGCGGGTGTCGCCAACCCGTTCGGCAAGCTGGTGCCGCTCGAGGGGCTGCCCTGGGCCGAGCGCGACGACCTGCCGATGCTCAACTACTACGACGGCGTCTGCGGCCTCGAGCGTCCGCAGCTCCAGCTCATGGCGACGCGCGGCTGCCCGTACGGCTGCACCTTCTGCGGCTGGCCGCAGATGCTCTATCGCGGGCCGAAGTACCGCATCCGCACCGCCGAGGACGTCGCCGCCGAGATCAAGCACAACCTGACCAAGATCCCCTACAAGTCGTTCTACATCGACGACGACACGGTCAACATCAAGAAGGACTACATCCTGCAGCTGGCGCGGGCCATCAAGGATGCGGGGCTGGACTCGATCCGCTGGGGCACGATGGGCCGTGCCGACCTGATGGACGAGGAGATGATCGCGGCGCTCAAGGAGGCCGGGCTCTTCTCGATCAAGTACGGCGTCGAGACCGCCGACCAGGACCTGCTGAACGAGATCAAGAAGAACATCAAGATCTCGGAGGTCATCGAGGGCGTCGAGCTGACCAAGCGCGCCGGCGTCAAGGTCCACCTGACGTTCACCTTCGGCTTGCCGTCCGATACGCCCGAGACGATCGAGAACACCATCCAGCTCGCGTGCCGCCTGCCGGTGGACACGGTGCAGTTCTCGATCACCACGCCGTATCCGGGCACCAAGATGTACGACCAGTACAAGGCCAACGGCTGGCTGCTGCACGAGAACTGGGACGAGTACCTGGGGTCGCACCGTGCCGTGTCACGCACGGCCAACTTCACGGCTGACCAGCTCGAGGATGCGGTCAAGTCGGCCTACGCCCGCTTCTGGGAAGAGCAGGCGCTGCGCCGCGTGCGCACGCCGCAGTTCGAGCAGGGGCTGCGCGACGCCATCGCGGCGGTCGCCGAACCGGGCGCGCCGGTGGCCGTGATGCAGTCGGCCCGCCCGGGCCTGACGCGCGTGATCGTCGCCTCGCTGAAGGACAACGGCTACGAGCCGCACGTGTTCACGCACGCGCGCTTCCTGGCCTCGTTCCAGACCGTGCTGCCCGACTCGCAGATCCACACCTTCGAGTCGCCGTTCGACTTCCGCCACGAGGCGCTGGCCGATCGAGCCGCGGAGGTCGCCGCGGCGGTGCCGTTCGTCGCCGCCGTGGTGCCGTACCACAACGCCACCGGCGCCAACTACGGCGAGGTGCACCAGGTGGCCGGCGCCCTGACCGGCGGGCCCGTCCTCGGCGTCACTGTCGACGGCGACATCCTGCCGCAGGTCGGCCTGCCCGGGCGCACGACGCCCACGCTCACTCCCGCGGCGGTCTAGCCGCACGCGCCAGCCGGGCGCCGACCACGACGGTCGGCCCCGGGGCCGCGCCTCCCGCTCCCCAGCCCATGCGCGTACTCGCTCTCGCGGCCCTCGACGTCTCGTACATTCGCGACAACTGGCTGGCCGCCATCAAGGACGTCCTGGGCGACGACGCCCTCGTCGTCAATGCGACCCCGCTCCTCGCGTGCGGGCCCGCAGGGCTGCACACCAGCTACGTCCATCGCATCGTCGCGACGACGAAGGTCGACTGGTGCTTCGTCTACCACGACTACATCTTCTCGGACTTCGACGACGACTTCTTCGGCAACCTGCGCAGCGCTGGCGTCAAGACGACGTGTTTCCATCCAGACGATGAGCCCGAGGTCTGGTATCAGCGTAACCGCAAGTTCGACAGCCGCTACGACGTCGTCGCCTCGCACTCGGCGCGAGGCACCGCGCGGCGCATCAGCGAGGGGCGTCCGACGCGGGCCGTGCACGTGCCGTGGGGCTTCAACCCGACGTTCTTCGACAAGCCGTCGCGGCCGCTGGCGCCGCAGATCGACGTCGTGTTCGTCGGCAAGTACAAGGTCGAGGAGCACGACGGCAAGGCCTTTCGTGAGGACGGCCGCCACCGTGACGACATGCTGGTGCGCGTGGCCCACTGGTGCGCACGGCACGGTCGCACCTTTCGTGTGTTCGGCCACGGGTGGGAGAAGCATCCTCGGCTGAAGGGCTACGCGGGCGGCCTGCTCAGCCACGCCGACATGATGCGCGTGCTGCACACGTCGCGCATCGTGCTGAACCCGGGCTGGTCGGCCGATCCGTCCGACAGCGCGCCGCAGACCAAGTTGCGGCACTTCGAGGTGCCAGGCGCCGGCGCGTTCCAGCTGACCAACACCAACCCGGAACTGGCCTTGGCGTTCACGCCGGGCAAGGAGATGGCGTGCTTCGACGATGCCGACCATCTCGAGGCGCAGGTGGAGCGGTATCTGCGGGACGAGGCGGCGCGGGTGCGGATTGCCGAGGCCGGGTACAAGCGGGCGCACGCTGAACACACCTTGCAGCATCGGGTGCGGACGCTGTTCTTCGATGTCTGCGGCGGCGGCAAACGAGCGGCGCGGACGACCCGGCGCACGGCGTCACGGCCGGCGGGTGTGCTGCGCATCGACGTGGCGCGGGCGGCGCAGCTACCGGCGGTGGCGGCGTCGCTGAAGGCCCGGATCGCGCAAGAGAAGCCGGCCGCGGTGCATGTCGTTGGGCTCAAGGGCACGCTGCAGCGCATCGACTACGCGCTGCTCGGCGAGGCCTGGAAGAGCGGTGCACGCGTGCTCGAGGTGCGCGCGTTCTACGAGGGGGCGCGCCGCAAGCGCAATCCGCTGCAGCCGATGCGGTCGGAGATCGACGGCGGGCTGCTCTCGAGTCGAGTGGCGCTGGACACGGTCCCGACGCGGCACCGGGGTGCGCTACGCAAGGCGCTGGTCGGCTTCGAGCACGAGGGCGTCTGGCATCCGCTGCTGAACTACGTGGCGCGTGCCGACGCCGCGCCCGCGCTGCTGGACGCGTTCATCGATCGCGATGCCGCGGCGCTGCAGGCCCTGGATCCGCTGGCCACGGGCTTCGTGCTTCCCGAGGTGGCGATCGACATCGCCCCGGAGCAGGGCGACACCTCCGACGTCGCCGTGCCTCGCTTCGTGCGGCCCCTCCAGGCACTGTTGGCGCGGGCGGCGCGCACCGGCGCGCGTGTGGCGATCTACGGCGCCCGCGGCGACATGGCCGACGCCACCATCGAGGTGGTGCTGCGGCATCGCGGGGTGAAATGCGTGGGCATCATCGACCGCGCCCTCGCCGGCACGCGCCTGCGCGGCATTCGCGTCTATGGCGCCTTCGACCTGCCCCGGCTGAAGCCGGACTACGTGTTGATTGCCGCGGCGTGGTCCGGCCCGGCGATCTTCGACCAGTTGCGCCCCCTCGAGCCGCGCATGACGCTCGTGCCGCTGTACGACCTGCAGGCTGCCGTCTGGCAGCTGCTCATCCCCTGAGCCTGACCATGGACATCGCCATCCTCCGCACGGCCGCCGCCGACGCCAGTCAGCCGCAGTACACGAAGCTGGAGTACGCCGCCCTGTTGCGCGGCGCGCGCGCCGTGACCTACGCGTGCCTCAGCGATCACCCCCAGGCGGCGGAGACGACGTTTCGCGACCTGCCGCAGCGACCGCTGTCGGCGGTCGTGCAGATGCCGAACGTCGATCTCCTGGCGGTGCCGACACCCGCGTCACCAGAGCTGCGTGAGTTCCTGATGCGGTCTGGCTGGCCAGCCCGTCGCCTGGCATTCTTCGGCGACGATCGGAGCGGCGCGCTGGCGCAGTTCGCGCAGGGGCGCTACCTCGTGCATCGCGAGTCGGCGCTGCGCGAGAGCGGTCTGCACCAGCAGCGTCATGCCTTCGAGGTGCAGGGTGTGGGGATCGAGGACATCCCTCCGGCACACCCGCGTGAGGCGCGTCTGGCCATCACCAGCCGCGTCCTGGAGGCGTGCCTCCGTGCGAGAGCCACGGCCCCCGCGGAGGGACCGTATGTCGTCGGCCAGAACTGGGGCCGGTTCCTGCAGGCCACGCGGCCGCGCTTCTACGAGGCCCTGAGTAGCGCGGACGTCGAGGCGATGGAGGCCCTCCTGGCCAACTGCTTCCGCAACGAGCTGACGAGCGGGATCCTCGGCGGCCGGCCGGCGTACGACGCCTTCGCCGCTGCCGGAGCCGGGTGCGCGGAGGGCCTGCGTCAGCACTTCAACGTCTGGCGCCACTCCGTCTCGCACGTCGACGTCCACCGGCTCGGCTTCCCGCCGGTCGGGAACCCGTACGGCGTGTGGCTCGACTGCGTGCTGGTGCACGCCAACACCATGCTCAACGACCACCGGGCCTCGGTGGTCCGGGATCTCGTCGGGCACGTCGATCATCCGATCGTGGCCGAGATCGGCGGAGGGTACGGCGGCTTCGGGCGGCAGTGGTTGATGCTCGACGCCCCAGGGACGTACGTCGACTTCGACCTGCCCGAAAACCTGATCGTCGCCTCGCACTTCCTCGCCTCGGCGCATCCCGACAAGCGCATCCTGTTGTTCGATGAGCCGTCCATGCGTCTCGACCTCGAGGTGCTCAGGCAGTACGACCTGGTGCTCATGCCCCACTTCATGCTGCCTCGCCTCGCCGAGGCGTCGGTCGACGTCTTCATGAACTTCATCTCGCTGTCGGAGATGTCGGCATCGACCATTCACGAGTATCTGGCGCAGATCGAGCGCGTCACGCGGGGCTATTTCTATCAGGAGAACCTCCTGGACAACGGCGAAGGCTACGAGTTCTACCCGGTCAGTGTGTTCCCGCCGATGCCGCAGTTCCGCAAGCTGTTCAGTACCCCTTCACGGTGGCCGTTCTTCAGTGCGTCGTCACCGGCGCATTCGCATGTCGAGCAGCTCTCCATCCGAGCCGACCTCGAGGTCGAGCGCTACCTGACGGCCGCCGCGAACTCGCTGCCCAGCCGCTCGGCCGAAGAGACGTTCGCGTGAGGTATGACTGAACTGCCAGACCTTGGCCGGATCAACCGCGAGGCGATCGCCGGGGTGTCGCACCTCGCCGTGCCAGATGTGTCCGGTGACGTCCGCGTCGACGGCGACGGCGAGACGCTGTCCGTGTCCCTGCGCGCCGAGGGCGACGCATGGCTGCGCGTCCACAGCGCCCGCAATCCCCGCGACGAAGCACGTCGCGCCGTCGACGAGGCGCTCGACGGGCGCGAGATGCCCGGCATCGTCGTGCTCCTCGGACTCGGGCTCGGCTACGTCGTCGACGAGGTATTGGCGCGGCGCGGCGACGTCCACGTACTGGCGCTCGAGCTCGCGCCGGAACTGCTGACGGCCTTCTGCCAGCGGCGCGACTGGACGACGCTGCTGACGTCGCGGCAGCTCGTGGTGACGGCGGCGCCCCGCTATGCCGCCGACCTGTCGTCCTGGCGCGACGACCTGTTCATCGAGGCGCCCCTCGTCATCGTCCAGCCGGTGATCGCGCGGGCGCGGGTGCAGGCCCTCGCGGCGGCGCATGACGCCTGGCGACAGCCGGTGTTCGAACGGCGGGCCAACGCGGGGGCCCGCCGCGCTTTCTCGGCGATGTACGTGCGGCACACGCTCGCCAACGCGCCGAGACTCGCGCACGAGAGCACCGTCGACGCCCTCGACGGCTGTGCCGACGGCATGCCCATCGTCATCTGTGCCGCGGGGCCGTCGCTGGACCGCGTGACCGCGGAACTGGCGCGTCTGCGGCATCGCGCGCTGATCATCGCCGTCGACACCGCGCTCCGCCCCCTGGTGCGCGCCGGCATCGCACCCGACCTCGTCGTCGCCATCGACCCGACGACGATGAACGGGCGCCACCTGGTGGACCTGCCACGGCTGCGCGACACGTACCTGGTGGCCGAAGCCAGCGTCGACCCGCGGGCCATCAATGCGTTCGTGGGGCGCACGTTCTTCGCGCGCGTCGGCCGATTCCACCCGTGGCCCTGGCTGGAGGCGCATGGCGTGCAGTGCGGACACCTGCAGGTGTGGGGATCGGTGCTGACGGCGGCCTGTGACCTGGCCATCCGCCTCGGCGGCGGTCCCATCCTGCTGGCCGGCACGGACCTGGCCTACACCGATGGGCAGCCGTACTGCCGCCACACGACCTTCGAGGTCGACTGGGAGGCGCAGGCACTGCGCGACGGCATCGACGTCGCCGAGGTGTGGCGGCGGCGTCTGCGCGACGTCGGCACGCAGGAGCCCGACGTGCACGGCGTGCCGACGATGACGGCATCGCATCTGGTCGCGTTCCGCAACTGGGTGCGCGCCTTCGTGAGTGCCGCAGCTCGTCACGCATTCGTCAACGTCTCCGGCGCCGGCATCCTGCACGGCGACCGGATTGCGCAGGCCTCGCTCGCCGAGGTCCTCGACGACCGACCCGCGCAGATCGGCGTGTCGCAGCGCCTCGCGACACGGCATGCGTCGAGGCACCGGGCGCCAGCGGCGTTCGATCAGGCGCTCGCGCGTCTGGCGAGGACGCCCACCGACGCCGAGCCGTTCACCACCTGGGCCGCCGACGCCCACGATCTCGATCTCCAGGCCACGCGGCGTGCCGTCGCGTCGGCCGCTGCCCGCGCCGGAGGCCTCGCCCGCCACACGGCGCATCGGCACGCCCAAGGAGCACATCCTTCGATGGACACCGCACCCGACTGGATTGACGTCCCCTACGACCCGGCCATGTTCGCAGCCAAGGCGCCGATGGAATGGCTGGTGCCGGAGGCCGCCGCGCGCACGCTCGCCTACGTGCTCCATGGCCGGACCATGACGCTGTCGTTCGTGATCAGTGGCGCGAGCCTGCAGGGGCCGAGCACCAACGAGCTGTACCTGCGGATTCCGGACCACTACCTGCCCGCGCGGTCGGTGGTCAACGCCATCTGGATCGGCACCTCGAGCTACCGCGAGGCCGGCTATGCGCGCACCCACGAGGGCTTCGAACGCCTGGTGCTGTTCCGTGCGTCGGAGAGCGTGTTCGGGCAGGAGCATGGCGGCCTGTCCGTCTTCGGCCAGATCACCTTCGAGGTGCAATGAGCGCAGCCGACGTCACGGTCGTGATCCCCGCACGCAATGCCGCGGCGACGATCGGCCGCGCCGTGGCCTCGGTGCGCGGCGAGCGCGTGCACGAGATCGTGCTGGTGGACCACGCCTGCGGTGACGACACCGTCGCGGTGGCGCAGCGGCACGCGCCGTGCGCGTTGCGCACCGTGCCCGCCGACGCGTCGCTGCGGCTCGGCGGCGTCCGACAGCGCGGCGTCGACGCAGTCACGACACCACTCGCGATCTGGCTCGATGCCGACGACGAGTTCCTGGACGGCCGCGTGGATCGTCTTGCCGCGCGGCTCGATGCCGGGGCCGATCTCGTTGCCGATGCGGCGGAGGTCGAGACGATCGACGGCACGCGCCGCGTCGTCCCCATTCCCGCGTTCGTGCAACAACCCGGCGGATGGGTCCGCCTGTTCGAGCGCAACTATCTGCCTGCGCCGGGTGTCATCGGCTTTCGCACCGAGGTGCTCCGGCGCGTCGGGTACGACCCGACGCAGCATGGCCCGGAGGACACCGACATCCTGCTGCGTGCCCTCGATGCCGGCGCGAGTCTGGCGTGCGAGCCGACTCCCGGCTATCGCATCCACGCGCTGCCGACGAGCCTGTCGCGCGACATGCGCAACCAGCGCGCCATGTATCGCGCCCTGCTGCTGAAGCACGCGCCCGCGCACGTGCAGGCGCTGTACCTCGCCAACGGGTGGTCCGAGCGCGTCGCGCTGTGGGCCGTGCACACCATCGCGCTGTTCACGAACGACCTGCCGGCGGCGGCCTCGCATCTCGACGCCATCGCGGCCCTTGTCGACGACGTGACCGATGACGAGATTGTCGAGCCGGATGGACCTCAGCCGTATGCCGAAGGGTGGCGCCTGGCGTTCGCGCGAGGCACACTGGCGCTGCTCACTGGCAACGATGGTCTCGCCCTGGAGGTGCTCACGGACGCAGAACGACGGCGCCCCTCGGCTGAAGGCGCCAACAACCTCGGCATGGCGCTCGTGCGGCACGGCCGGTCGTCTGACGCAGCCGCGTGCTTCGCGACCGCGGTGGCGCGCCGGCCGGACTACGTCGATGCGCAGGCCAACCTCGCCGACCGGCCCCCGACCCGCGTGACGACGCACCCGTTTCGCGCCCACGACAATCGCCTCGACTACGTGCTGCCGACGGCGACGGTGCAGGCGTGATGAGTGCGCGCGACCTCACCGGCGCCGGATCGGGTCTCGTCGTCGCGGCGCAGATCCTCGAGTGGAAGGCGCAGATCTGGGACTTCTGGTGCGGCGTGGCGCATGCGCTCGAGACGCAGGGCCAGCAGCTCGTGCTGCTGTCGCCATGGACACCTCCGGGACGTGCGGCGTGGCCGGTCGTCCTGCCGATGCCGTACGCGATCGGTGAGTTCACGCCCGACGCGCGCGCCTCGATGGCGCACGATCCCGCGTGGGATCACTTGCTGGCGACCGACGACCTGTATCGGACGTTCCTGCCGCCGAGCCGGAAGGCCGGGCAGCCGGAGCTGGCGTCCCTGCAGGCCTACGTGCGGGCCCTGTTCGAGGCACTGGCCCCCGATGTCGTGATGGGCTGGGCGCCGCCGTTTCCGTCATCGCGCCTGCTCCTCGGCGAGGCCTCGCGCCGCGAGATTCCGTCGTTCGGGCTCGAGATCGGCTTCCTGCCGAACTCGCTGATGGTGGAGAGCCGCGACGTCGGCTTCGGTTCCGACCTGATCAGTCATCCGGCCGTGTCGGACCTGCTCGCCGCGCACGTCCCGTCGGCCGAGCGCATGCAGCGCATTCGCGAGAGCTACCGCGCCGCCCCGCGCGACATCGCCGACCGCACGGCCGACGATCCCGCACCCGTGGTCGTGCTGCTCGGGTCGTGCCCGGGCTTCAACCTGCAGCCGCGCGAGTCGCGCCAGATCCGGTTGGGGTCGCCCTGGTTCGGCAGCTTCGCGGACGCCGCCGAGGCCGTGCGCGCGGCCATGCCCGCCGGCACGCGACTCGTGCTGCGGCCGCACCCGGCCGACGTCGAGGGGCAGCGCTACAGCCGCGGGCCCGATGCGCCGGGCGCACTGGTCAACGCGCTGTCCATCCGCGCCCTCATCGAAGAGGCCGACGTGGTCGTCGTCCTCGGCGGCACCCGCACACAGCTCGAGGTGGCGCTGCTCGACGTGCCGATCGTGTTGCTGTCGCGCAGTGTCTTGTGGGGGCAGGGCATTGCCCACGAGTACGCTGGTGGCGACCTCGCGCGGCTCCTGCGCGCCGCGCTGGCGCGTGAGGGACACGAGCGTCGGCGCGTCGAAGCCGATCGGCTGCTCGACTTCATCGCCGCGCACGCCTTGTACGGCCTGCCCGGGTCGCCGGCCGCACGCGGGCCGGCGGACTTCGCGCGGTTCCTCGCGAGGTTCGGTCTAGGCTTCGAGAGTGATGCCGACCGCCGCCAGCGGCTCTCGAACTTCGGGGAGCGGGTGGCGCCGCTGCTGGCGCCTTACGTGTGTCGCGAAGTCTCGACAGCGCAACGACCGATGCGCCCGGTGTACGAGCCCTACGTCGAGGCGGCCCTCGCGGACGTCGTCGTCCGCAGCGGCGAACCTCATGTCGTGGTTTGCGGCGCCGACAGGGTCGCGCAGCGGATCGGGGCACGGCTGGCGAGCGCCGGCGTGGCCATCGAGGCGTACGTCGATGACGATGGATCGTGCGCGCCGATCGACGGCGTGCCGGTCCTCGGGTACGACGCCCTCGGCTCGCTGTCCTCGACAACCGTGGTGCTGGCGAGCCATGGTGGCGAGGACGTGATGCGGCAGCGATTGCAGACCGGCGGCACGTCGCAGGCGCTACGTCTCATCGGCCCGTCGACGACGGTGCTCGGGGATGCGGCGTCGGTCGCCCAGCTCGATGCGCCGGAGCAGTTGTGGATGACGCGCGGGCACCAGTACGCGGGGCGTGGAGAATGGGAGGCCGCGGACGCCGCGTTCGACGCGGCACGGCAGGCGCGGCCCGAGTGGCCCGAGCCGCTCTATCGTCAGGCGCTGGTCATGCGCAGCCGTGGCGACGCTCCGGAGCGAGTGTGGGCTCGGCTGTCCGAGGCCATCGCTCTCGGCGGCGACGCGCCGGGGCTGCTGACCGACGCAGGGTTCGCGGCCTTCGCGGCGGGCGAGCACGACGTCGCGGAGACGCTGGCGGTCCGTTCGTGCGAGGCGTGGTCGGACGCGAGCTACCCCTGGCACCTCCGGGCGCTCTGTGCCCGGCAGCGAGGCCTGCCGGCGGAGGCGGTCCTGCCCCTGCTTCAGGAGGCGGCCACGCGCACGCCGGTGACGCCGGAACTGGCCTTCGACCTCGCCTCGGCGCTGCACGAGGCAGGCCACCTGGCGCGCGCGGAAGCGAATGCCCGCGAGGCTGCTGCCGCGCGGCCCCTGTGGAGCGCGCCCTGGTATCTGCTGGGCGTGCTGTTGCGCGCAAGGCAGGCGCCAGCCGACGAGATCCTCGAGGCGTTCGAGCACGGTCTGGCCGGCGAGCCGATCACGCTGGAGCTGGTGATCGACGCCGGCTTCGCGGCGCTGGTCGCCGGGCAGCCCGACCGCGCCGACGCACTGGCGCAGCAGGGCGCGTCTCTGCAGCCGGACTGGAGCGTGCCGTGGCACCTGCGCGCGCTCGCCGCGCGCGCGAAAGGCGAGCGGACCGTCGTCATCGCCGAGCTCCTGCATCGGGGGCTGCGCGGCACCGGCGTCTCCGCGGAACTCGCCTTCGATGCGGCATGCGCGGCCTTCGACCTCGGCCAACTGGACGAGGCCCTGCGCCACGCGACGCAGGCCGTCGCCGCACGACCCGACTGGACGGACGCCCGACAGCTGCAGCGCGCCATTCGAGCACGACTCACCACCCACGAGACCCGATCATGAAAGTCGTCGCCTTCGTCCCGGCCAAGGGCACCAGCAGCCGCATCGAGAACAAGAACACCCGCCTGCTCGACGGCAAGCCGCTGTTCCTGCACACCCTCGAGAAGCTGAAGGCGCTGCCGTTCATCGACGAGGTGTACCTGGACACCGAGTCGACGGAGATGGCCGACCTGGCCCGCTACTCCGGCGCGCGCATCCTCATGCGCGATCCGGCGCTCGCCAGCAACAGCACCGACGGCCACGCGCTCTTCTACAACGAGGTGCGCCAGGTCGACGCCGACATCTACATCCAGGCGTTGTGCACCGCGCCGTTCATTCGACCGACGACCATCAAGGCGGCCGTGGACGCCCTGCAGCCCGGCTCGGCCCACGACTCGGTTGTCTTCGTCCGCACGGAGAAGCACTACCTCTGGCAGGACGGCGCGCCGGTCTACGGCCGCGAGCGCATCCCCAACAGCGTCGACCTGCCCGAGACGGTCATCGAGACCATGGGGATGTACGTCGTGGCGAAGGAGGCGGCCCACCGCACGCGTCGGCGGATTGGCGATGCGCCGCTGCTGCTGCCCATCGACCCTCTGGAGGCGCTGGACGTCAACTGGCCCGTCGACCTCGAGCTGGCCAATCTCGTCGCCGCCGGCATGCGCGAGAAGGAACGCAAGCTGCTCGGCAACCTGCGGCTGCACCTGTCGAGTCCGCTGCTCTCCGACACGCTCGACGACCTCGGCTTCCCGCGGCAGATCATCAAGGGGCTCCACCCCAACATCCACGACGCGCGGGCGTTCGGGCGCGCCAAGACGCTGCGGCTGCGCCGGCTCGAGCCCGGCGAGGACTTCACCGCCGTTTACGGCGCCCTCGAGTCCTACCGCCACGTCGTCCCCAACGACATCGTCGTCATCCAGAACGATGCGCCGGAGTACGCCTACTTCGGCGAGATCAACGCCAGCCTGGCGGTGCGCGCCGGGGCGGTGGCGGCCGTGGTGGGCGGGCACACGCGCGACTCGGCGGCCGTGGCGGGCATCGGGTTCCCGGTGTTCGCACGAGGCACGACCTGCCAGGACGTACGCACGCGCGCCGTGCTCGACGCGCTCAACGTGCCGGTGGTCATCGACGGCGTGGAGGTCAGTCCAGGCGACCTGCTGTTTGCCGATGGCGAGGGCGTGGTCGTGGTGCCGCGCCGCGCGGAAGAGGCGGTGCTCGAGAGCGCGCTGCAGCGGTCCATCGGCGAGAAGCGGCTGCTGGTCGACATCGCCCATGGGCTCGACGTGGATGAGCTCACGGGAAAGCACGGGTTTTTCTAGGCTCTGGGCTCAGGGCTCTCGGCTCAGATACAGCGGGCTCAGGGCTCAGGGCTCTGGGCTCGCGGCCGACTCCTGACTGAACTGCGTGACCCCGGTGCCCGGCGCCCGGTGCCCGATGCCCGGCGGCGCCCGGTGCCCGGTGCCCGGTGCCCGACTCCCGACTCCCGACTCCCGAGTTTTGTCCCAGTGAGGGACGGATGCGTGAGCGGTCCAACGTAGCGCCAGCCCCCGCGCCGGCGTAGTCAGGAAGGGATATGATTTGCGTGATCCGGACGCCGCGTCGACGCCCGGTCACTCGGACCCTCCAGTGGATGCCATGACGAACACACCCAAGAACGTGCCCAGCCAGATTGAGCGCCGCGACTTCCTCAAGAAGTCGGGTGCCGCCGCCGGCGCTGCCGCCGGCGCCGTTGCCGCCGGTTTCCCGAGCATCGTCTCGGGGCAGTCGGTCACCAATGCTCTCAAGGTCGGCCTCGTCGGCGCGGGCGGTCGTGGAAGTGGCGCCGCGGCGCAGGCGCTCAGCGCCGACAAGAACGCCGTGCTGACGCAGGTCTGCGACATCGACCAGGCGATCGTCACGCGCGCGGTGACGCGGCTCTCCGGCAGCCAGAAGTTCGGCAGCCAGGTCAAGATCGACAGCCCGGTGTACGGCCTCGACGCGTTCGAGAAGGTCATCAACAGCGACGTCGACGTCGTCCTGCTCGCGGCGCCCCCGGGGTTCCGTCCGGCGCACCTCAAGGCGTCGGTGGATGCCGGCAAGCACATCTTCTGCGAGAAGCCGGCGGCGACCGACGGCCCGGGCATCCGCTCGGTGATGGAGTCGCAGAAGGCCCAGCAGGCCAAGGGCAAGGCGCTCGTGTCGGGCTTCTGCTGGCGCTACAACAACATGATTCAGGCGGCGATGGAGCAGGTGCACGGCGGTGCCCTCGGCCGCCTCGTGGCGCACTACTCGACGTACTACACCAACCCGGTCAAGCCGATGCCGCCCGAGAGCACGCGTCCGGCCGGCATGGGCGACATCGAGTGGCAGGTGCGCAACTGGTACAACTTCACGTGGCTGTCGGGTGACAGTCTCGTCGAGCAGGCCGTGCACAACGCCGACAAGATCATGTGGGTGATGAAGGACCAGCCGCCGGCCAGCTGCGTGGCCGTGGGTGGCCGCGCGGTGCCCGCCAACGGCGGCAACATCTACGATCACTTCGAGGCCAACTTCGTCTACCCGAACGGGTATCGCGTGTTCCTCGCCAACCGTCAGTCGACCGGCTGCTTCAACGGCACGCTCGACTACGTCATGGGCACCGACGGCACGCTGTTCCTCGGCAAGGGCAAGCCGCGCATCGAGACGCCCGACGGCAAGATCAAGTGGCAGTGGGACGGCGAGGAGTACGACATGTACCAGCGCGAGCACGACGTGCTGTTCAAGTCGATCCGCGACGGCAAGCCGAAGAACGACGATCTCAACCTCGCCACCAGCACCCTCCTCGCCATCATGGGCCGTGACGCGGCCTACTCGGGCCTGGAGCTGACCTGGGAACAGGCGATGAACTCCAACGTCAGCCTGCTGCCGCCGTCGATGGAGATGAACGCGAAGTTCGAGGCACCCGGCCTCCCGATCCCGGGACGCACCAAGGTCTCCTAGCCATGACTGCACGTCTCGCGACGTTCGTCGCCCTTGCCCTCGTGGCCGGGGCGGCGACCGTCCCGGTCTCCACTCGCCAAGCGCCCGCGGCCCCCGCCGCGCCCGCTATCGACCCCAAGGAAATGGCCGCCGTCGAGAAGATCCGGGCACGGATCCTCGAGAAGGCCAAGACGGCTGGAGCGGCCGCTGCCAAGGCGTACACCGTCACCGTGCCCCACACCACGGCGACCTTCGCCATGGCGCCCATCCCCGCTGGCGAGTTCGAGATGGGATCGGCCGATCCCAAGGCGCCTGCCGACCAGAAGCCGACCCGGAAGGTCAAGGTCGACGCGTTCTGGATGATGACCACCGAGGTCAACTGGGACGCCTACCTGATGTGGACGTTCGCCGACCAGGCCAACGAACAGAAGAATCCCGACGTGCTCGTCGATGCGCTCAGCCGTCCCACCGCGCCGCATCTCGAGATGAGCTTCGGTCGCGGCAACGAGGGCTTCCCGGCCATCAGCATGACGCCGCACGCGGCCAACAAGTACGCCCAGTGGCTCAGCACGAAGACCGGGGAGTTCTACCGCGTGCCGACCGAGGCCGAGTGGGAATACGCGTGCCGCGCCGGTGGTGCGCCGTCGCTGCCAGAGGCCGAACTCGGCGAGGTCGCCTGGTATCAGAAGAACTCGCCGACCAACGAGTTCACCGACGGCACGTACCAGAAGCTCGGCACCAGGAAGCCCAATGCCTGGGGCTTGCACGACATGCTCGGCAACGTCATGGAGTGGACGGCCGATCAGTACGCCCCGTACGCGCCAGGCCCGGCGGCCAACCCGTGGGTGAAGCCGACGACCTCGTATCCGATCGCGGTGCGCGGCGGCTCGTGGAACGACCCGGCCGATCGCGTCAACTGCACCATCCGCTACAAGTCGGACCCGGTGTGGAAGGAACGTGACCCGCAGCTGCCGACCAGTGTCTGGTACATGACCGACACCGAGTGGCTCGGCTTCCGCCTCGTGCGCCCGGCGAAGGTGCCCAGTGCCGAGGAGATGTACAGGGCGTGGAACAACGGCGTCGAGGTCGACCCGTACTAGCAATTCAAGAATTCACCATTCAGAATGAAGCGCGGGGCGAGCACCGCCACACCGCGAGTGAGCTCCTCGCTTCATTCACCTCTGCCGTCACCGTCGTCCCCGTCCCCGCGCCTCCGCCGCCCCCGGCCCCCGGCCCCCGCCCTGGTCTCCGCCGCACCCGCTCCCCCCCCCTCGTTGGGCTCACCGCCTAAGCCTCGGCTCTGACTGCGGTGCTGGCCTGCGTCGGACGCCGAGCACTCCAGGCTTCCACGCCTGCGCCCTTCAGCCTTCGGACGTCACCCTTCCGACTTCGCCCTTCCGACTTCGCCCTTCCGACTTCACCCTTCCGCCTTCACCCTTCCTGTTGGCGCGCGTGATGTGATTCGCGGGGTGGCGTTGCCCCGAGCTGAGCTTCATTTTGAATGTTGAATTCTGAATTGCTGAGTGCCTCCTCGAAGCACCTCAGGTGTGCGTCCACGAGGTGGGGCCACGCGAACTCCTCCACGGCGCGCTGACGTCCGCGCGCGACGAGGCGCCGGCGGAGGTCGGCATCCTCGTGCAGGCGCGTGAACTGTTCGACAAAGTCTCGGGCATCGTCACTCTCGAACAGCAGGCCGTTGTCGCCGTGCGTCACGACGCTGGGGATGCCGCCCGAGCGGCTGGCCAGCACCGGCAGGCCCGCGGCGTTGGCCTCGCACAGCACCCGTCCCATCGTCTCGGCATCCTGGAAGCCGCTGACGCGGTGGGTGGTGACCCGACTCGCCAGCACGAAGTAGTCGGCCGCCGCGAAGTAGCGCTGCACCTCGGCCTGCGGGACCTTGCCGACCAGGTGCACCGCGTCGCCGAGGCCTGCCGCCGCGATCTGCGCCTCGCAGCGACGACGCTCCTTGCCGTCACCGACGACGATGAGCCGCAGGTCCGGGGTGACGGCGCGCAGCGCGGGCATCTGCGCGAGGAGGAAGTCGATGCCCTTCTTCGCCACGAGGCGGCAGACGGTCAGCAGCACCGTCGCCTCGGCCGGCACCCGCCACTCACGACGCAAAGTCTCACGTGTCGTCGGGCAGGGCGCGAAGCGCGTCGTGTCGACGCCACCGGGCAGCACGCGCACGTGCCGGTCGTCGACGCCGACCTGGTGCAGCAGTCCGCGCGTGTAGCTGCTGTTGGCGAGGATGGTCCGGTTGGCCCGGGCGCTGTGCGCCATCAGCCGCAGCCGGCGCTGACGGAAGGCGGACTCGAGCCACTCGGGTGCGTTCCAGCGGCGGTACCAGCCGTGCAGCGTGCGCTCGAGCGCCGGGTGGCTGACGATGCGGCTGCCGAGCCGGTAGGGGTAGGCAATCCACGGGCGCTGGACGTCGTTGCCGGCCGAGCGACAGATGACCGGCACGCCGAGCACCGTGCCGAGCAGGCCGTAGTAGACGTTGGAGGCGTAGATCACGTCCACCGAGGTCGCACGCAGTGTCGTCGTCATCAGGTGGTGGTTGGCCCAGAAGCCGATGCGACTCAGGATGCGCCGCACGGGGTAGCCCGCGTGCGCATCGAACGCCAGCGCGGCCTCTTCCTGCTGCGCGTCGTCGCAGCGGTACGTGTAGACGCAGATGGTGTGCCCCGCGGCGTGCAGCGCCTGCGCCAGGTGCGCGGCGTGCGTCTGCATGCCGCCGACGCTGGGCGGGAACTCCGTGAGAATCAGGGCGAAGCGAGCGGGCGTGCGTCGCGGCGTCATGGCGGCGTCGGCGAACGACCACGACTGTAGCTCACCCTTTGCATGGCCGAGCGTGGAAACATGCCCGCGCGTGAGAAGACGACGCGCCCGCGCGTTTGCCGCTGCCTGTGTCGGCGCCTACCCGTGTCGGCGCCCCTGCCCTCACTCATGCGCTACGTCTGTGCCTTCGCCAGGCGCCGCGCCCTGCCACGGTCGCTGGTTAGCGCCTCGTGGGGAGCGCGTCAGGAGGGGAGACAGGCGCAGCCTTCGCAGGGCAAAGTCTGGGGCCCGCGCGGGCGCGTACAGGCCGTAGAGGAGCCGCGGCACCACCGCGCACATGGGGGCGGGGCCAACCGCGGCGCGCCGCAGGGCACGGCCCGTCGCGCGACGGTGATCCAACTCGTTTTGAAACGAGTTCGAGACATCCGCCGGCGTCATGGTCACGTCTGCGTCCAGCGCCCTGCCACGTCCGCCCTGCGTGCGTCCGGCGCCCGCGCGGCCCGCGCCCCCTGCCGGCGCGGCCTGAGTCCGTACGCCGGCCACTCGGCGCGC